>CANINJ010000072.1 GCA_947468985.1 Bacteroidota bacterium | reverse complement strand
TGAATATTTTATCCCAATTACAGGAAATATCAATGTAGAAGAAGAAATCGCGAAATTAACAGAAGAGCTGAAATACATTCAAGGATTTTTGAAATCGGTACAAGCAAAATTGTCAAATGAAAAATTTGTTACTAGTGCGCCCGAAAAAGTATTGGCAAACGAAAAACAAAAAGAAGCGGATGCACTTGCAAAAATTGGAACAATCGAGCAAAGTTTAGCAAGTCTGAAATAATAGATTTAATTTTTTTGCCACGAATTATCACGAATTAATACAAATTAATTAGCAGAAATTCGTGGCTACTTTTTTAAAGAAAACACTCTTAAATTCAAACCGAAAATATAATTTTTAGTTAATTAGAATTTGATAAATACGTATTGTTTCTATTTTTATCCATTATTAAGAATTTTCAAATACCATAAATGAAGTTTATTCTATTTTCATTACTTACAATCGGAATTGCAACAAAGGGATTTTCTCAATTTGACGGGAATAATTCTATTACTATTCCTAAAATTAAAAGTAAAGAAAAAGCATTTGCACCAAAGGATAAATCAGATTTAAACACAGTTCCTAAAACGCCACTTGTTTTAGATCCTTTGCCAACCAATCCAAATACCAAAACTATTTTTAAGAAAATAGGAGAGAGCAAGCCCATAAGTTTGTATTTGAGCAATGAGTTTAAAAATCCAGGAGATATATACCAACAAAAATTAAATAAAAAAGAAGGTGAAGTTTCTCAAGTTTTTAGGAAAAATCAAAATTTAGGAGATTTCAAAACCAAATCTACTTTTGTAAGTATTTATTGCCGTGACAATGAATTTGTAGATGGAGACAGGGTGAGAATTTATATTAATGACGTTCTAATTCAATCTGATATTTTATTGGAAGGAGAATTTCAACAATTTGAAGTTACCCTAAAAAAAGGGTTTAATAAAATTGATATTGAAGCTATTAATCAAGGAAGTTCAGGGCCTAATACAGCTGAATTTCAAGTATTTGATGAAAAAGGTGGATTAATTTCTCAAAACCAATGGAATCTCGCAACGGGTTACAAAGCAACTATTGTAGTGGTGCGGGAGTAGGTTTGTTATTTAATGCTTCTTCGTATTTTTCACCCACAACTTTCCAATTTATTACATAAAAAAAAGCATCAATATAATTTTTCCGTTTATTTTGATATCCTAAATAATACGCGTGTTCCCAAACATCCAAAGCTAAAATAGGAGTTCCAGAAACAACTGCTTTTGGCATCAAAGGATTGTCTTGATTTGGTGTATTTGTAACTTGAAGTTTTCCCGATTTATCAACAACCAACCAAGCCCAACCAGAACCAAATTGTTTGTTTGCAGCATTTTTAAATTGATTTTTGAAACCTTCAAATGATCCAAAAGTTTTATTGATGGCAAGCGCTAAAGTATCTTTTGGTTGTCCACCTGCTTTAGGGCCTATACATTCCCAAAACAAACCGTGATTGTAAAATCCACCTGCATTATTTCTCAAATTCAAACTGTCGGCTACAGCTTTTGATAAAATTTCTTCAATAGTAAGGTCTTCTAATTCGGTTCCTTCTATCGCTTTATTCAAGCTATTGGTATATGCCAAATAATGTTTTGAATAGTGAAGTTCCATCGTACGAGCATCAATACTTGGTGCTAATGCATCGTAAGAATAAGGAAGTTTTAGTAATTTAAATTCCCCGTCTTCAGCAGAAATATCATCTGGACTTCCAATGGTAAATTTATCTTCAGAAGTAGGAAGTGGGACTTCAACAACTTCTGTAAGTTTTTTATTATTGCACGAAAGGAGGAGAGTTACCAGTGAAAAACACATTAAAAACCAACTTTTCTTCTTCATAATAAATAGCTATTTGTTTTTTTGTAATAAAAGTATATTTTCAATGTACAATTCTTTTGCTTCTTCTACAGACAGATGACTTATTTGCATCCAAGCATTTGTTTTAAAGGCATTTCTCAAATCAAAATCGGAATTATGATTGCTGTTTAATGTACCAAAAGTAGATTGCTTATAATAGGCGTAAAGTCGCAATTGGACATCTTGAGGTAAAGAATCCTGCGACATAGCGGCAGCAATTTCAACTGCTTCTTCAAATCGAGTATCTAAATTTTTTGTTGTCATTTATGATTTTATAGCAATAATTGTTTTTCCCCCAACTGCTTTGTCATTAAGTTTCACATTGATTTCTGTTCCCAATGGTAAAAATAGATCCACTCGTGAACCAAATTTTATGAAACCAGCATCTGTTCCTTGTATAACTTGCATTCCTTCTTCGGCATAATTCACAATTCTACGAGCTAAAGCTCCTGCAATTTGGCGGTATAAGACTTCTCCGAATATTCTATTTTCAATTACAACTGTTGTTCTTTCATTTTCTTCACTGGCTTTTGGATGCCAAGCAACTAAGAATTTACCAGGATGGTATTTGCTGAATTTTACTTTTCCACCTAATGCATATCTAGTAACGTGAACATTTATTGGTGACATAAATATAGAAACCTGAAGTCTTTTGTCTTTAAAATATTCGCCTTCAAATACCTCTTCAATAACTACCACTTTTCCGTCAACAGGTGAAATAATGTGATTGTCATTTAATTCAACACTTCTTTTTGGGTTTCTGAAAAACTGCAAAATCAATAGTAAAAAACATACTGTTATAATTTCAACGGTCATTTTCAACCAACCAATATGTATCAGTTTATCTGCTAATAAAAGCAATGCAACTGTTATTGTATTTGATATTAAGATAATTTTTCCGCCTTCTTTGTGAAACATTTGATATTTATTTAGAGGTAATTAGTATTGTATTTAAAGGCCGTTTTCAAAAAAAATAGTTTTCAAAATACCATTGCTTTTTCTGATTTATTTCTTAAAATAAAAGGGCAAAGTTAACTATTTATATTGTAATACATTATTGTCCGCTAAAAAAATACATTTAAAGTTTTTGCTGCCGATTATACTGATTGAAACGGATTTTATTATTTTATTTCGTAATTTTGCATCACAATTTAAAAAGCACAAAAATGGAAAATGGAATATTCGCTAAATTCAATACCACTAAAGGTAGTATTTTAGTAAAACTTACACACGATTTAACTCCAGGAACAGTAGGAAACTTCGTTGGATTGGCAGAAGGAAACTTAGAAAATAAAATAAAACCACAAGGAAATAAATACTATGACGGATTGAAATTCCACAGAGTAATTCCAGATTTTATGATTCAAGGGGGTTGTCCTCAAGGAACAGGAACTGGTGGGCCTGGTTATAGTTTTGAAGATGAGTTTCACCCAACACTAAAACACAACCGCCCAGGGATTTTGTCAATGGCAAATTCAGGTCCTGCAAGCAATGGTTCTCAGTTTTTCATTACACATATTCCAACAGATTGGTTGGATAACAAACACACTGTATTCGGGTATGTTGTTGAAGGTCAAGACATTGTTGATGCAGTTGAGCAAGGTGATGTTTTGGAAACATTAGAAATCGTTAGAGTAGGTGATGAAGCTCAAAAATGGAATGCTATCGAGGCGTTTATTACTTTCAAAGGGGCTCGTAACAAACGTGATGCTGCAATTAAAGCAGAAGCGGAAGCTAAAATGGAAACATTGGCAGCAGGTTTTGAAAAAACAGAAAGCGGTTTGAGATACCAATTAATCCAAAGAGGAAGTGGTAAAAAAGCAGAAAACGGGAAGGTTGTTTCAGTGCATTATACAGGACAATTGGAAGATGGAAAAGTTTTTGACAGTTCTTATCCTCGTAAAAAACCTATTGAATTTCCTTTAGGTCAAGGTAATGTAATTGAAGGTTGGGATGAAGGAATTGCTTTATTGAAAGTGGGCGACAAAGCTCGTTTTGTAATCCCATCTCATTTAGGATATGGTACTCGCGGTGCTGGGGGTGCAATTCCACCAAACGCAACATTGATTTTTGATGTAGAATTAATGGACGTTAAGTAATTATAAATTATTAAATGTATGGGATTGTAGTCAATAATATTCTACTTTTACTATAAACCGCAGATTAGCATAATTTTATATTTGCTAATCCGCGGTTATTTTTTTTAGTCTATTTTCTATTTATCTTCTTTCGACTAATTCTAAACTACCTTACTCTTCTATTCGCTTCTTGTTGGTTTTTTGCGTCTTCGGATAAAAGTTTGTAGGTTGCTTTTTGACTTTTATTCAATATAATCATAATGTCAAGATCTGTTTTTTCCGAAATGGCTTTAAGTTCACTGGTTTTATCGTCATTGCTAGCTTCCTTTTTCATGACGGCATTTTGCTTTTTCATATTTTCAGTAATTAAATTTGAAATCGCAATTACTTGAAGCTCATCTAACATGAGTTGTATTTTGAGTTTGGCAACTATTTTCTTAACAGTTTCCTCGATAGGGTGTTCTTTTACAGTTTCAGGTCTGCTTTGTGCACCCATTTGGTTTCCACTGTAACCGCCTTGTCCATAACCATTTTGTCCGAATTGAGCAAAAAGTGTTTGCATTGAAAATAATAAAAGCAATGAAGTAATAATTTTTAGTGTTTTCATATCAAGTTGGTTTTTGGTTGATGATTGTTTGGGGGTTCTTAGTCTTTTTTATTCGAATTTAAAACTTTTTACTTTCGACTAATTTATTTCAGGTTCCCCGTACAAATCAAATTCCGTGGCTTCAATAACCTTAATCATTACAAATTCACCCGTTTTCACATAGTGTTTTGTAGCGTCTATCAAAACTTCATTATCCACATCAGGACTATCAAATTCAGTACGTCCCACAAAGTGACCGCCTTCTTTTCTGTCAATAATACATTTGAAAACTTGACCCACTTTCTCCTGGTTCAAATCCCATGAAATTTGAGATTGCAATTCCATTATTTCTTCCGCTCGTGCTTGTTTTACATCTGCTGGAACATCATCTTCAAGCAAGTAAGCATGCGTATTTTCTTCATGTGAATAGGCAAAACATCCCATTCTATCGAATTTCATTTCTTGAACAAAATCCTTCAATATCTCAAAATCTTCTTGTGTTTCACCAGGATAACCAACGATTAATGTCGTTCGAATTGCCATTCTAGGAACAGCAGCTCTAAAATCTTTCAGTAATTTAGTAGTTTTTTCTTGAGTGGTTCCGCGGCGCATTGATTTCAAAATAGAATCAGAAATGTGCTGCAACGGAATGTCAATATAGTTACAAATCTTAGGTTCCCGCTTCATAATTTCCAATACATCCATTGGGAAACCCGTTGGAAAAGCATAATGTAATCGAATCCATTCAATTCCTTCTACTTTAACTAAAGCTTCCAGCAATTCCCTAAGATTTCGTTTTTTATAAATATCAAGACCATAATAGGTCAAATCTTGTGCAATTAATATCAATTCTTTAACGCCATTTTTCGCCAAGCCTTCTGTTTCCTTAACCAATTTCTCAATGGTTTGCGAAACGTGTTTTCCACGCATCAGCGGAATGGCACAAAAACTACACGGACGGTCGCAACCCTCGGCAATTTTCAAATAGGCGTAATTTTTTGGAGTAGTCGTTAAGCGTTCGCCCAACAATTCGTGTTTGTAATCGGCACCCAAAGCTTTTAGTAAAGCGGGCAATTCTGTCGTTCCAAAAAACTGATCCACATTAGGTATTTCTTTCTCTAAATCGGGGCGGTAGCGCTCTGACAAACAGCCAGTAACAAAAACTTTATCTACAATTCCACGTGCTTTTTTATCGGCATATTCCAAAATCATATTCACAGATTCTGCTTTGGCATTATCAATAAATCCGCAAGTATTAATGACTACAATATTTCCTTCCTCTTCATGAACTACGTCTTTACCGCTGGCGCGCAATTGCCCCATAAGTACTTCACTATCATATACATTTTTGGAACACCCTAGAGTGATCACATTGATTTTATTCTTCTTTAACGATTTTGTTCTCATATATTGTAATCCTTATACTTTAGGAATTTTGCAAATTTACATTAATTATAATGAAAATTAATTATAAATTATAAATGTGTGGAATCGCCTTATTTCATTAGACTTTCGACTTTCTAAAATTTACACTTTATTCCTCCTCACTTTCATCCACTTTAAAAGGATAATCTCCAAAAAGTGGTGCGAGGTTCCGAACTTTATAAACGCTTTTGGAACATTTATTGGTTAAGGCAATAATCGTTACATTTTCCTTTTGTAGGGTTACATAAGAAGACATATTTCCGTGCCACCAACCGTTGTGGAAGTAAAAATTCTGACCGGTTTCAAAATTAATCATTCGAATTCCAAGTCCGTAATTCTTTTGTCCTTTATGCTCATTACTGCACCCTTTGTAGATTTGGCATCGCAATTCTGGAGTCAAAAAATAATCGGAATTCCTTGCCATATCAAGTTTTAGTAAATCACGGGGAGTTGAAAACACATTTTTATCACCATAAATTGCGTCTAAATAATCAAATGCTATTTGTTGCCCATTACAACGATACGAAGGCGTAATTACCTCTTTGTCTTTTTGGTAATCGTAAACAAAAGTATGTGTCATTTCAAGTGGCTCAAAAATCATCGTTTTCATTGCGTCACTGTATCTTTTTCCAGTTATCTTTTCAATTACCAAAGCCAACATGGCATAATTGGTATTGCAATAACCAAAACGCGTATTCGTTTTGTATTCTAAACTGATTTTTTTAGTAATCATTACATTCAAAACATCTTGATTGCTCATGATTTTGTGTTTGTCCCAAATTCCTCTATCATTTGTGAAATAAGCATAATTTCGCATTCCGCTTCGGTGACTTAAAAGGTTTTTTATTGTAATTTCAGGATAAGGAAATCCTTTTAATATGGACGTTACCTTTTGGTCTAATCCCAATTTCCCAACATTAATAAGTTTTAATATTGCGGTAGCCGTTAGCACTTTACTTACCGATGCAATGTGAATGGGTGTTTCGCTTGTAATGGGTGTTTTCTTTTTTATATCGCCAAAACCAACATAATTTTCGTAGATGATCTGTCCGTCTTTGGCTACTAAAAAACTTACATTATTGTTTTTTGAAGGCCAGTTTTTATTGAAGAAATGTTCAATCTTAGGCTTTTTAGAATTGATATAGGAATCCGATAATACTGGAAATACAGTATCAGAGGGTTCCATATTTATCGAGGCAACATCGGAGGTATTATGCTTTTTGTCTTGACTATTGCAGGACAAACAAAGAAAAAATAGTACGGCAATTTTGGTATATATGAAAGCTGGTTTTAGTGTCATTTGGTCTTGGTAAAGAGCAAATATATAGGAAAGATATTTATTATCAAACACCAATTTTGTTAAACGTTTTATAAATTATAAATGCTTTTTGGTTTAATGTATTGGAATTCAAATAGTAACGGCTTTGCTTTTATTTGAAATAAATTTTGACATCGATTTACTTAATCTTACTTTTGACACAAAATAATCAAGGAATATAAAATGAAGTTCGGAATCATAAAAGAAAGGAAAAATCCGCCAGATAGAAGAGTTGTTTTCTCTCCTGAAGAATTGGTACGATTGCAACAAATGTATCCAGAGGCTGAAATTAAAGTTGAAAGTTCGGACATCAGGATTTTCACTGACGAACAGTATTCGAATTTGGGAATTGACGTGGCAACCGATATGACCGACTGTGATGTTTTATTTGGAGTAAAAGAAGTGCCAACTGACGCTTTAATTCCAAACAAAAAGTATTTCTTTTTTTCTCATACAATAAAGAAACAGCCTTATAATAGAAAATTATTACAAGCCATTCTTGATAAAAACATAGCTTTCTATGATCATGAAACTATCGTTGATGCTAGTTTTAATCGATTAATTGGTTTTGGAAGGTACGCAGGAATTGTAGGTTCTTACAATGCTTTTCGTGCTTTCGGAATTAAATTTGGGTTGTTTACAATTCCAAAAGCTGAAACACTTTCCGGTAAAGACGAATTAGTAACAAAATTAAAAAGACAAGTATTACCACCTATAAAAATTGTGCTCACAGGTAGTGGGAAAGTAGGAAATGGAGCGAAAGAAATTCTAGACGCCATTAAAATAAAAGAAGTTTCTATAGATAATTTCCTTTCTAAAAAATATTCTGAACCCGTTTATGTTCAAATTGATGTTTTGGATTACAACAAACGAAAAGATGGAAAAGTAATTGAAAAGAAAGATTTTTATACAAATCCCACAGAATATACATCAGATTTTGAACGCTTTACAAAAGTGTCTGATGTTTTCATAGCGGGACATTTTTATGGAAATGACGCACCTTATATATTAACACGAGAAATGCTGCAAGCCAATGATTGCAATATCAAAGTGGTTGCCGATATTTCTTGTGATGTCAATGGGCCAATTGCCTGTACGATTAAAGCATCAACCATTGCCGAACCGTTTTTTGGTTATTTACCAGGCGAACATAAAGAAGTGGATGTATTTCATCCAGCCGCAATTGTAGTCATGTCTGTAGATAATTTAC
>CANINJ010000071.1 GCA_947468985.1 Bacteroidota bacterium | reverse complement strand
TGAAATGCGCCAATAGTACTTTTAGGTTTTCGACTTAATTCGCTTAAAAATATACGCCATTCACCCCACATTCCAACCAAACCTTGAGAAGCTGGGTTGATTGGTTTTGAATTAAAATTCCAGCCTTTATTGATGTTGTCAAAGATAATTTCTTGCTTTTTAGCATCTTTGGCATTTTCAATTAGGCGTTGTTCTTTGTTTTCTTGACAAGATAGCGTCAGTAATAGCACTAAAAAAAGACAGGAAAATTGAAGTTTCATTTTATAAATATTTGATACAAAGTTACAAAGGTAATTTAAGAAATGCGAATTTTGAACAATTCTCAGAAAAATGATTTTTAAATTACGAAATCGTTATATTTGCATTCAAATATATCAAATGAGCACAAAAATTCTAATTATCGGAGCCTGCGGACAAATCGGAACAGAACTAACTCAGAAGTTGAGAGCGATTTATGGAGTTGAAAATGTGATTGCATCTGATATTAGAAAATTGAATATTGACGTTGTAAATTTAGGGCCTTTTGAAGTCGTGAATGCTTTAGATTTCAATCAAATTCAGCATCTTGTTGAAATTCATAAAATTGATGAAGTTTATTTGATGGCTGCTTTATTATCGGCTACAGCTGAAAAAAACCCTGCTTTTGCTTGGGATTTAAACATGAATTCTCTTTTTCACGTATTGAATTTGGCGAAAGCCGGAAAGATAAAAAAGATATTTTGGCCATCAAGTATTGCGGTTTTTGGGCCTACAACGCCAAGAGAAAATACGCCACAATACACTATTATGGAGCCGAGCACGGTGTATGGAATTAGCAAACAATCGGGCGAAAGATGGTGTGAATATTACCACAAAACCTTTGGTGTTGACGTGCGAAGTATCCGATACCCTGGGTTAATTAGTTGGTCGTCGCCTCCCGGCGGAGGAACTACAGATTATGCCGTTGACATATTTTATAAAGCACTTTTGGAGAAAAAATACGAATGTTTTTTATCATCAGAAACCAAAATGCCGATGATGTATATGGAAGATGCGATTGCGGCAACAATACAAATTATGCAAGCACCTGCGGAACAAATTAAGATTCGCTCTTCTTATAATTTGGCAGCAATGAGTTTTACGCCCACTGAATTAGCATCCCAAATCAAGAAACACATTCCCGACTTCAATATTTCGTATAATCCTGATTTCCGTCAGAAAATTGCGGATAGTTGGCCAGCGAGTATCGACGACAGTTCAGCAAGAGAAGACTGGGGCTGGAATCATAAATTTGATATTGAAAGTATGACTTTAGATATGCTGGATCATTTGAAGAAATAATACAAACCGCTTTTTACTTTGCTCTTAATTTTAGAATTTCTTCCGATTCTGTCTTGTCTTTTAATTTTGTTACTTCTGTAGCAAGTTCATTTGGAATGGTCATCGATAATACATAATGTGCTATTTTCCATTTATTTTCAACTTTCATCAGAACCCCTGAACCTCTGCAAATTTTCATTTGCGTTTCTAATAATTCATCAAACCAAGCGATGTCTTGATTTTTATTTAAATAAATATTTCTTTGTAAAGAAGAAAAATCCCACGCTTTTCCTTTATCGAAATAAGGTTTACAAAAAGTCTTAAAAGCTTCATTCTGCCAATTCTCAGTTGCATCTGTTCCGATAAAAACACCGTCAGAAGTCATTAAAGAAAAATAATCGTCTATCTGCGCATTCGATGCAGCTTTATGCCAAGAGTCTATCGTTTGGTTAATGTTTTGTTTGTTAACTTCCACACTGTCAATTGTAGATTTACAAGAAATGGTTAAAAAGAGGATAAAAAGAGAATATATAAGTTTCTTTATTTGGTTCATTTTTTCATTTATTAATTACGTTTTTTTTATTGGGATTTGTTTGGCCCGCTTTTTTTGTAAAAATACGCTCTTTTTTTGAGAAAAAACACCCTTTTTTCGTCTAAAAAAGGGGTGTTTTTTAAGGTCAAAATACCCGATTTTCGCGTATTTGACCGTTTATGCGCAAATACGCCCGTTTATTACCTGGTATTTTTTATTATTATATTAAACATTTACATTTACAGACTTAATGCATTTGTTTATATTATAAACCCATTTTTTTAAATGCACTTGTATTTATCTGGGATGAAGAAGGTTTTTGAGGGAGAACCTTCTTCTATAAACAAAATTAGTTAAACTCTTAAATGTTTTTTATATTTAAACGTGGTTTTTTTTTCTGGGAACTATTGTTTAATTATTTTAAAAACTTGATTATCAAATTGGTTTATCTTCAAAAAATATACTCCTTGTGCTAATTGATTGCTATCTATACTTGTGTCGTTTGAAGATAATACTCCATTTAACACAGGTCTTCCTATTTGATCTGAAATAGAATAGCTTAATCCAGAAAGATTCGAGGTTGATTTCACGTTAATTCTGTCTTTTGCAGGATTTGGATAAATCGTAAAGTTATTTTCAAATGCTAAATTGGTAACATTTAAAACCAAATAAGTATAGGTTGTACGTTGAGAATTGTCCCAATTGCTAGACACATCATTCCAAAGCTGGGTTATCATTTGATCTAGGGTTCCGTCAGGATTATTTGTGTAATTAAACTGTATGTAATTATCCCAAATACTATTCGTAACATTCCAAAATTGGGAAAGATTATTTAGCAAATAATTATTTCCGTCATAAGTAAAGGTTTGTTTGAAGAAATTCTGCCACGTAGTTACAATCCAAATTTCATCAATTGCAGTTATAACTTTATTCGATGAATTATAGGTGTAAGATATCCTATCTGTATTTTCCCAAGAACTTAAAGACGTATTCCAAGTTTGCATAATAATATTCAAGGCATTTCCTGAAACATCATTATTGAAAAGGGATTGCATATCATCTATCCATGAACTTGATGAAATTTCCCAAACTTGGAACAACATATTTGTTAAATATCCATTACCATCATAGGTGTTTATTTGTTTGTTAAAATTTTCCCAAGCCCCGCCAACCCATTTTTCAGTAATAATAAGCGTTCCTTTATCACTAGAATTATAAGTATAGGTTTCTCTTTGTGAATTATCCCAAGAACTTGTAATTGTATTCCAAACTTGATGCAAAGATTGATTTACAGTTCCATTTAAATTATTTGTGTAAATGTTCTGTGATTTATCATTCCATGAACTAGAAGGAACGTCCCATAATTGAGATAGATTACTAGTTAAATAAGGATTAGAATCATAGGTATTCAACAGTTTTGAAAAATTTTGCCAATTGTTATTTGTCCAAGTTTCTGTCAAGGACGATTGAATATTTTGACTCAATGAATTCATACTAAGCATAAGAAAACTTAATAATAAAATACTTTCATTTTTGTATTTTGTAGTAAAAAATACCGGAAGTTGTGTTATTTTTTTCATCACTTTATTATTTAAATTAATAATTTCTTTAAATAGAATCTATGTAGGTTACAAAATTAAATAATTCAAGTATTAATTTGAATTAAACAATTAAATTACAATGATTTAAATAAATAAAAACGATAATAGATGTTTTTTTGTCGTTGATTGATTTTTGGGTCAAATAGTATTGTAGGAACTTTCAGAAATGGTGCAAAAGTATTAAAAAACCCTAACCACTTATTAAATAAGTGATTAGGGTTTTTAATTGCAGAGAGAAAGGGATTCGAACCCTCGATATGTTGCCATATACACGCTTTCCAAGCGTGCGCCTTCAGCCACTCGGCCACCTCTCTATTTTGGTTTGCAAATAACTTAAAAAAATGTCGGTTATGAAAATTAAAACTTAGATTTTATGATAATTCTCCTCGAATTGATGTTTCAAATATAGTTTTGAAAACATTAGGAGCTACATTTTGCCCGAGCATGTACATTAACTTCGTAATTGCCGCTTCTGTGGTGATGTCTTTTCCTGAAATTATTCCAATTTTCTTGAGCAATGTGCTTGTTTCATAGTGTCCCATACTCACGCTTCCGCCTGAACATTGCGTAACATTTATAATATGCAAACCACTATTAATTGCTTTTTTTAGCAGTGAAATAAACCATTCATCCGTTGGTGCGTTTCCAGAACCATACGTTTCTAAAACAATTCCTTTAAGGTTTGGAATATTTAATATTGCTGCCAAAACCGTTTCGTTGATTCCTGGAAACATTTTAATTACCGCTACATTATTATCTAAAGTGGTATTTATTTTCAGTTTTTTAGTACTTGATTTAGGTAATAAAAACGAAGTATTTACTTTCAAATGTACTCCGGATTCTGCCAATTCAGGATAATTTGGTGACGCAAAAGCATTGAAATGTTCGGCATTTATTTTTGTAGTTCTATTGCCACGGTATAATTTATATTCAAAATAAAGTCCAACTTCGGTAATTACGGCTTTGTTTTTAGACTGTAAGGAAGCAATTTGAATGGCTGTAATAAGATTTTCTTTGGCATCTGTTCTCAAATCTCCAATTGGCAATTGAGAACCTGTAAAAATCACAGGTTTATTCAGGTTTTCAAGCATAAAACTCAATGCTGAAGCAGAATATGACATCGTATCCGAACCATGCAAAACTACAAACCCATCAAAAGAAGCATAATTTTCTTCAATTATTTTGGCGATTTTAACCCAATGAATCGAATTCATATTGGATGAATCTATAGGCTTTTCAAATGAAATAGTTTCTATCTCACAATCTAACTGTTTTAACTCTGGAATTTTGTTTAATAATTTACTGAAATTGAATGCCTTCAAAACACCCGTTTCAAAATTTTTCATCATACCAATGGTTCCACCAGTATAAATCAAAAGTATTTTTGCTTTAGATTGCATCGGTAAATTTCATTTTATTAACCACTGGATTGGCATACATTGCCAAGAAACTTTGTGAGGCAATAGGATTTGAATTGTCAATTCGCATTTCTAATCTGCGTTCAAAAAGTGATTTTTCATTTTCTGAATACAAATGAGAGTTTTCGTTGGTTTTGTTCAAAATATCATATGCAATGTAATTTGTTGGCCACAATTTATAGCTTTTTAAAATCGATTCGTCAATAGTTTGCGCCAATGCCTGAATTTGTTTATTTGAGTTTTCAAATCCAGTTGCAATACTATCTAATTCAGTATCAAGGACTTTTCCGACATGAATATGGATGCGCTTTTTCTGCCCCATAATACCACTTAAAAGCGTCGTGAAATCTTCGTTTTTTTCTTTAATATAAACTTCATTGTTTGCCTCGGCTAATAATTGCGGCATTTTTAAAGCGTCAGTAGGGTCATATTCATAAGAAATAGAAACAGGGACAATCTTAATTTTCTTAAAATAATCCATCAAATTTTCTTCGTCTGAACCCATCGCAAGCATTTTTAAAACCCCTGGATGTGTTGCATCGTTTCCATCTTTTGTGCGTCCTTCTCGTTGTGCAATCCAAACTGAACGGTTTTCTCGCAATAATAATTGTGCAATATATTCAGCCAATAATTTGGAACTTTGTAATAATTCTCTTGGCGCTAAACCTCGTTGAACTAAGAAATTTCTATTCATCTTTGCCAACGTATTCATGAACGCTTTTTTTACCAAATTGTCTCCAATTGCAGAAGCTGTCATCACTAATCCATTGTCAAACAAACAAGCATTTAGAAGTGAAGTGTCTAATATTATGTCACGATGATTGGAAATAAAAAGATACGAAGTGTTTTTTTCTAATGTTTCAAAACCTGATGTTGTCAAACCTTCAGAGCTTTTTTCTAATACTTTTTTAAGTGATTGGTAGATGAAATTACATTGAAAATCTCGTATAGAATGAGTTTTTCTAAGTTGCTCTTTCCAAACGGAATCGTCAACTTCTGGAAAAGTAAAATCCATTAATGCCTTCATCATCGGATGGTTCACTGTGTCTTGAATGGCTGCATTTATCTCAGCATCATAAAAGGGTCGTATTGAATCAAATTTTGACATTTCGTTTTATTTTATTCACAAAAGAACGAAATTTTTATCGATTTTATCCTTTTTAAGTGATTAAATCCCAAAAACAGCTTTGGAATTTTCGGTTGTTTGTGTTGCTATTTCATCTGAAGTCAACCCATAAAGAGAAGCTAATTTATCCACAACATTCACAATATAACTGCTTTCATTTCTTTTTCCTCGAAATGGAATTGGAGCCAAATAAGGCGAATCGGTTTCTAAAACGATCTGGTTCAGGTCGATTTGGTTTATAAACTGGTCTATTTTTCCGTTTTTAAAAGTTACCACGCCGCCAATTCCAAGTTTCATATTATACGAAATGGCTTGTAATGCTTGCTCATAAGTTCCAGAAAAGCAATGAAAAATACCAAATAAATCCTCTGATTTTTCAACTTCCAAGATTTCAAATATTTCATCAAAAGCATCGCGACAGTGAATGACTATTGGTAATTTATACTGTTTTGCCAATTGAATTTGCCTTCTAAAAGCAAGTTGCTGTTCCTTGAGATGGGTTTTATCCCAATACAAATCAATCCCGATTTCTCCAATAGCCACAAATTTTCTTGAAGCCAATTCCTGTTCTACAATTTGCAATTCTTCCAGATAATTGTCTTTCACATACGTTGGGTGCAAACCCATCATCAAAAACACATTTTCTGGATAATTGGCTTCCAAAGCATACATTTTTTGAATGCAAGAAGAATCAATTGCAGGAATAAAAAAACGGGTTACACCAGCATTCATGGCACGTTGAATCATTTCGTCACGGTCAATGTCAAATTCTTCTGAATATAAATGAGTGTGTGTATCTGTGATTGTCATCTTAATAAATTGAGCGTTGCAAAGTTAGCATTTTGATTCGTTTGATTTCTACTCTATTTAAAAGCTACATTCCCTTCAATTTCTCCAAATAATCCCGTTGATTTGACAATCTTGGAATTTTATGTTGACCCCCTAATTTGTCCTGGTCTTTCAGCCAATCATAAAATAAATTTGGGCGTGCAATATTAACTTGCAAGGGATTTAAAGTCATATTATTGTACCGCTTGGCTTCATAATCCGAGTTTAAAGTTTGCAGCGTTTCATCTAATATTTTCCCGAAAACAATTAGGTCTGAAGGATTTTTTTTGAACTCAATCATCCATTCGTGCGCCCCTTTTTCTTTGTCTTTCATAAAAATTGGCGCCACTGTATAGTCAACCATTTCAGTATTGGTAAGTTGACAGGCTTTGGCAATTGCCCGATCGGTATTTTCCACCATTAACTCCTCGCCAAAAACATTAATGTGGTGTTTCGTTCTTCCCGTTACCCGAATTCGATACGGATTCAAAGAGGTAAACCGAACGGTATCGCCAATCATATAGCGCCACAAACCTGAATTTGTTGTAATTACAATGGCGTAATTTTTATTCAATTCAACATCGCACAAGCGAATGGCAATTTGGTTCAAACTTCCAAAAGTTTCCATCGGAATGAACTCGTAGAAAATTCCGTAATCCAACATCAACAGCAAATCATTGGAATTATTCAAATCCTGAATTGCAAAAAAGCCTTCGGATGCATTGTATATTTCATAATATTTGAAGTCGCTATTCGGAACAATCTTTTGATATTGCTCCCGATACGGATCAAAACTTACGCCTCCGTGAAAATACACTTCCAAATTTGGCCAGATTTCTAACAGATTTCCTTTTCCAGTTTCTTCGAGAACTTTATTCATTAACACCAACATCCACGAAGGAACGCCAGCAAAACTAGTAACATTTTCAGTTTTAGTTTCATTGATAATGGCTGCAATTTTGGTTTCCCATTCGCTCATCAAGGAAACTTTATTGCTTGGTGTGCTACTGTATTCAGCCCAAATCGGCATATTTTCAATTAGAATTGCAGACAAATCTCCAAAAAAAGTATTGTTGTTTTCATAGATTTGAGAACTGCCACCAAGGCGTAAACTTTTGCCCAAAAACAACTCTGAATTTTCATTGTTATTCAAATACAAACACAATAAATCTTTGCTTCCTTTATAATGGCAATCTTCTAAAGCTTCAGTACTTACAGGGATAAATTTGCTTTTGGCATTGGTTGTACCACTCGACTTTGCAAACCATTTTATAGGTGTACCCCAAAATACATTTTGTTCGCCTTGTCGCGTCCGTTCTATTAAAGGCTGCAAATCCTCATAAGTTGAAATAGGAACTCTTTCGGTAAAAGTGGCGTATGATTTAATCGATTCAAAGCCGTTTTCTAAACCTACAAAAGTGTTCTCAGACGAACGAATTAGATTCATTAGCAATTCTTCTTGTACCTCATTTGGGTATTTTAAGAACAACTCCATCTGATGGATGCGCTGTTTTAAAACCCAAGTGGCAAAGGAATTGATAATTGATATTGGCATTCTGATTTTAGATTTTAGAATTAGAATTTTAGACTTGTAAAACGATAAACAAATGCTAACTTTACCAAAAATAGCAATTTTTCGGAACTTTAAACTCCAAACCTTAAACTTTTAAATTAATGACATACGAAGGCGTCCTCAAAAAAATGCAAACCGAGTTTGAAAATCCTATTCAATATTATTTGATTTTTCAAGATAGTTTTCTAAATGTCAATCAGTTATTGAATAAAAATATTGAAATTAATTTTGTAGGTTAT
>CANINJ010000070.1 GCA_947468985.1 Bacteroidota bacterium | reverse complement strand
ATGAAAGTATTGCGACCAGAAATTACAGAATTGGGTGAGAAATACAAAAAAGAGCCAGCGAAAAAGCAACAAGAAACAATGAAATTATACAATAAAGCTGGTGTAAACCCAATGGCTGGTTGTATTCCTGCATTAATTCAGTTGCCGTTTATGTACGCATCATTTCAATTTTTCCCATCCGCATTTGAATTAAGACAAAAAAGTTTCCTCTGGGCAGACGATTTATCTTCTTTTGATGAAGTAGTAAAATTGCCGTTCCACATTCCTTTATATGGAAGTCACATCAGTTTGTTTCCAATATTGGCTGCAATTGCGATTTTCTTTTATATGAAAATGACTTCTGGCGATCAACAAATGGCGGCACCATCACAAGAAGGTATGCCAGATATGGCTAAAATGATGAAAATAATGATTTATGTTTCACCATTAATGATGTTATTTTTCTTCAATAGTTACGGAGCTGGATTGAGTTTGTATAACTTTATATCCAATTTAATTACGATTGGAATTATGTTAGTCATCAAAAACTATATTGTTGATAATGACAAAATTCACGCTCAAATTCAAGAGAACAAACTGAAAGAGCCAAAGAAACAAGGAAAGTTCCAACGAAAAATGCAAGAGATTATGGAACAAGCTGAAGCTCAAAAGGCACAGCAAAAGAAAAAATAATTTTAAAAGCACTCTTAATGGGTGCTTTTTTAATAAACGGCTTATTTTTTGATAAAATAAAAAGTATAATTTTGAGTTTATAAGTTTATAATTTACCACTTAGTTATGAAACAATTATTGATAGTATTTGCACTTATTTTCACAACATCTATTATTGCGCAATCTGATTTTAATAAATTAGATGAAAACGGTAAGAAAAATGGCGTTTGGAAAGGTGTTTATGAAGAATCAAAACGTCCTCGATATGAAGGCACTTTTGAACACGGAAAGGAAGTTGGTTTGTTTACTTATTTTGACGACACCAAGACTTCATCCATAATGGCAACCCGCGAATTTAATAGCAAAGACAATTCGGCATACACTATTTTTTACGATCAAAAGAAAAATAAAGTTAGTGAGGGGAAAGTGATTAATAAACTTCACGAAGGTGCTTGGACGTATTATCACGAAGCGTCAAAAATTATTATGACTTTAGAAAATTACAAAAACGGAAAATTAGAGGGTTTAAAAACGATAAATTTTCCTTCTGGTAAAGTTGCAGAATTGACCAATTATAAAAATGGAATCAAGGAAGGTGCATATAAAAAAACCGCTGAAAATGGCGTAATTCTTGAGGAATCTTTTTATATTAAAGGGGAGATTAATGGTGTAACTATTTTCAAAGCTCCAGATGGATTAGTGGTTGCAAAAGGAATCTTCAAACAAGGGAAAAAAGTTGGAATTTGGTCGTTCTATGAAAATGGAAAATTAGTAAGTAAAGACAATTTCAATAAACCTCGTAAAAAATTCCAAAAACGAGAAGCAATTAGAAAAGAGGAATAGTTAAAATTAAATTCACATTAATTCTACCTTTTAAAAAACTAAAATTAATGGTATCTTTACACACCTTTTTTAGGTTTTAAATCTTTCAAAAAAATACAAATGAAGCGTGTCGTAGTTGGACTTTCTGGTGGTGTTGATTCAAGTGTTGCAGCCTATTTGTTGCAACAACAAGGATATGAAGTCATTGGGCTTTTTATGAAAAATTGGCACGATGATTCTGTAACAATATCTAATGAATGTCCGTGGCTTGAAGACAGTAATGACGCACTTTTGGTTGCTGAAAAATTAGGGATTCCTTTTCAAACGGTTGATTTAAGTGAGCAATACAAAGAAAAAATCGTTGATTATATGTTCAGCGAATATGAAAAAGGAAGAACCCCAAATCCTGATGTATTGTGCAATCGTGAAATAAAATTTGATGTTTTTATGAAAATTGCTCTAAGTCTTGGTGCAGATTTTGTAGCAACAGGACATTATTGCAGAAAGGGAGAAACCGAAGTTGATGGAAAAAAAGTATTTCAATTGCTTGCTGGCGCTGATAATAATAAAGATCAATCGTATTTTTTATGTCAATTATCGCAGGAACAATTATCTAAATCATTGTTTCCAATAGGGGAATTAACCAAGCCGGAAGTTCGTGAAATTGCAACTCAAATGGAATTGGTTACAGCCGAAAAGAAAGATTCGCAAGGGTTATGTTTCATTGGAAAAGTGAGATTACCTGAGTTTTTACAACAAAAATTACAACAAAAAGAAGGGTTAATAGTTCAAATTGATAAATCCGATTTGGTTTATAATAAGGAAGAAATACAATTTGATTCAATCGAAGAAGAATTAGCTGCTGAAGCTCGAAATATTCCGTACAATCCTGAAATGGGAAAAGTAGTTGGAAAACATCAAGGCGCACATTATTTTACAACTGGACAACGCAAAGGATTGAATGTTGGCGGGACAAAAGAGCCTTTATTTATTATCGCTACTAATGTTGAAACCAATACAATTTATACCGGTTTGGGAAATGAACATCCTGGATTATTCAAAAAAGCATTATTCATTGAAAAATCTGAAATTCATTGGATTCGCGAAGATTTGACTTTAGCCAATGGAGAAACTGCTGCTGTAATGGCACGTATTCGGTACCGTCAACCATTGCAAAAAGCAATTTTACACCAATTTGAAAGCGGAATGTACGTGCAATTTGAAGAACCTCAATCTGCGATTACAGAAGGGCAATTTGTTGCTTGGTATTTGGAGGACGAATTAGTTGGTTCGGGAGTAATTTCTTAATTTAGTACTTTAAAAACTATATAAATGAAAAAAATAATATTGATTCTTGTCTTATTTGTTTCTTATTTTGGCTATTCGCAAGAAGATGCTTGGGTATATTTTAAGGACAAACCTAACGGTCAATATTATTTTGCAAGTCCTTTACAAATGCTTTCTCAGCGTGCTTTGGACAGAAGAATTTCGCAAAATATTCCGTTGGATTTATTAGATATTCCAATTCATCAAGCCTATATCGACCAAATTACTGCAACTGTTGGAATAACGGTTAAGGCGAAATCAAAATGGTTGAATTGTTTGCATATTCGCGGTTCACAAGTGGATATTCAAGCCTTGAGTTTGCTTTCATTTGTGGATCACGTTTCATTTGCAAACCGCACTTTGAATGTGGGCGGAAGATTTTCAAATTCTACTACTTTTAGTTCGGCGAATAAGGTTTTAGAAACCCAAGTTTCCTATAATTATGGGACTTCTGCGAATCAAATTCAAATGTTGAATGGTCATTTATTGCACCAACAAAATTACACAGGAACTGGAAAAATTATTGCTGTTTTAGACGCTGGTTTTCCAGGTGTAGATGTTGCGCAACCGTTTCAAAGATTGCGTGATAACAACCAAATTTTAGGCGGATATAATTTTGTTGATAGAAGTTCCAATTTCTATGCGATGAATAATCACGGAACAATGGTGCTTTCTACAATGGGTGGATATGCTGATAATCAATTAGTTGGAACAGCCCCTGACGCATCGTATTATTTATTTGTTACCGAAGACAGTTCGTCTGAAAATCCTTTGGAAGAATCGCTTTGGGTGGAAGCCGCTGAAATGGCGGACAATTTAGGTGTAGATGTAATCAATACTTCTTTGGGTTATTTTGGATATGATAACCCAAATTACAGTCATACATACTCAGATATGAATGGAATATCGGCCTTCAGTTCTCGTGGTGCCAATATTGCTTTTAGCAGAGGAATGGTAGTTGTAGTTTCTGCAGGAAATTCTGGAGGTACTGCAAACGTTCACATTAGTGCACCTGCGGATGCGATTAATGTTTTGACTGTTGGAGCTGTAGATTCGGCTCGAAATTATGCGAGTTTCAGTTCAATCGGTCCCTCATTTGATTTAAGGGTTAAACCCGATGTAATGGCGCAGGGTTTAAATGCATTAGTTTCATATCCAAGTGGAACAATTTCAACAAATAGCGGCACTTCCTTTTCAGGGCCTATTATTGCTGGAATGGTTGCGAGTTTTTGGCAGGCTTTTCCAACATTTACAAATGCTCAAATTGTTCAATTTATCAAAGAATCTGCGGATCATTTTACAAATCCAAATCCTCAATATGGCTACGGAATTCCGAATTTTCAATTGGCTTTAACCAATGCTTTATCGAGTATGCAGTTTCATTCTGATTTAATTTCTGTCTATCCAAATCCTGTGAAAGATGTAATTTCCTTTTCAATTCCAACAATTAGTGTGTCCAAAGAAATCAGTATTTACAATAGTTTAGGTCAAATGGTAATTAATCAAAGTAGCTTAAATCAGATTCAAAATATATCTTTGCAATCCTTAGAAAGCGGTATTTATTTTTATAAAATTGCTGTTGCAAATGGAACTAAAATTGGAAAAATAATTAAAGAATAAATTTTCAAATAATCACTTGATGCCATTTATTAAATGAACAAAATCACACAACTTTTCAATATTAAATATCCAATTATTCAAGGTGGAATGATTTGGAATAGTGGTTACAAATTGGCGAGTGCCGTTAGTAATGCTGGTGGTTTAGGATTAATAGGAGCAGGGTCGATGTATCCTGAAGTTTTGCGGGAACACATTCAAAAATGCAAAAAAGCAACGGACAAACCTTTTGGTGTAAATGTTCCGATGTTGTATCCAAATATTGAAGAAATCATAAATATTATTGTTGAAGAAGGAATTAAAATTGTTTTCACATCAGCAGGAAATCCTAAAACGTGGACGTCATTTCTAAAAGAAAAAGGGATTACAGTCGTTCACGTGGTGAGCAGTTCTAAATTTGCTTTAAAAGCACAAGAAGCTGGTGTTGATGCCGTTGTTGCTGAAGGTTTTGAAGCTGGAGGACATAATGGCAGGGAAGAAACGACAACATTAACATTAATTCCAATGGTAAAAGAGCATCTTTCAATTCCATTAATCGCTGCTGGCGGAATTGCTACAGGAAGAGGAATGTTGGCGGTTATGGTTTTAGGCGCAGATGGAGTGCAAGTGGGTTCAAGATTTGCGGCTTCAGTAGAATCTTCTTCTCACGAAAATTTCAAGAATACAATTATTAATGTAAAAGAAGGCGATACACAAGTAACTTTGAAAGAATTGGCACCCGTTCGTTTGATAAAAAATAAGTTTTATGATGACCTTCAGGAATTGTATAAAAAAGCCCCAACACCCGGAGAATTGAAAACTTTATTGGGAAGAGCAAGAGCAAAAAAAGGAATGTTTGAAGGTGATTTAGTTGAAGGCGAATTAGAAATTGGCCAAATTGCAGGATTGATTCACGAAATAAAATCTGCAGCAGCAATAATAAATGAAATGGTTTCAGAGTTTGAAATGGCAAAGAAAGAAGTTCAAAGTCTATAAAATAAATCTATAAAAGTAAAGAGAATTGAATAAAGTTATAAATATGAAAACAATAAAAACACTACTCTTATTTCTGTTTTTGAGCATAGGAATTCAAAAAACATTTAGTCAAACTTATAAATTTGAAGCAACAGGTTTTAGTGTTATGGAAAAAGACACGAAAGGCGCTTGGGGAAGTTGGTCGGAATTGCAACCTGTTAATATTGTAATTACTTTAGACACCGATAAGAACCGAATTATTGTTTATTCCAAAGAAATTCAGTTGTACGAAATTCAAAATTATGAACAAAAACAAGATAGCAAAACCGACGAAATTTATCCATTTGTTTGCAAAGATATTGATGGAGAACCGTTCACAATTTCAATTATTACAAGGAAAAATCAAGACAATAGAAAGCAATTGTATATCAATCAAAGGAATGTAATTATTGTTTACAACATCGTTAATTTTCCTGATAAAGGGATAAATGATCCTGATCTAAAAAAATAATTGTGAAGTTTTAATCTTCATAATTATTTTGTAAATTATTATTAATTCTACTAAAAAGATTTAAAATTTATTTTCTACTTCAGCAGCTTGTAACATTAAATAATGTAAATCTGTATTTTTTATAAAAGAATTCAAAAGTTCGCTTCCAGGACCAAACATAGCTAATTCACTATAATCCGAGGAATGATCCATACTAATCCAACCCACAGAATTGTGTTTTTTTTGAATTTCAGACAATACTTTAAAAGGTAAATGTTTTGGATTGTACAAACCGTCTTCCATTTTTATAGTAGAATAAAAACTCAAAATTTCTTGAGCTTCTGATTCTTGTAATGCTAATTTTGTAGCAAATTCAATTCTTTCAATTATCTGACTTGTAGAGGTCTCTTTTCCAATTCCGTTTAGAATCCAGTCATTTGTTTGTTTGTAATTTTGAATAGAATCGAAATTTTCATTTACTTCCTTTCCATAAATTAAGCCAGGATTTGCATTTCCGTGATCGGTAGTTATAATTACCAATGTATTTTTGTCTTTTTCAGCAAAATCTATGGCTAGTTTAATCGCTTCATCGTGAGCTACTTGATCGTAAATTAATCCTGTAATATCATTTGCGTGTGCAGCCCAATCCACTTTTCCAGCTTCAACTTGCAACACAAAACCATTCGGATGGTCTTTCATTTTATCTATTGCGCGTGCTGTCATTTCTGCTAATGTTGGAGTAGAAGTAGTTAATTCTTTACTACTTTCCCTGTCTTTAGAATAGGGTAATCCATCTGCGTTAAAAACCCCCAATATAGGTTTGCTATTATCAACAGATAACATTGTTGCTCTGTCTTTTACAACATTAAAACCCTTTGAAATAAAATCTTGGTATAAATCTTTTTTGTCTTTTCGATTGTCAGAAGAGAAGAATTTATCGCCTCCACCCATCATAATGTCAAATTTTAAATCGAGGTACATTTCAGCAATTGCCTCTTGACTATTTCGGCTTTTTGAAGCGATACAAAAGCCTGCTGGCGTAGCGTGAGTAATTGGAACTGTTGTAACGCACCCTGCCATTTTACCCGCTTTTTTGAATTTTTGCCAAATTGGTAAATATTCTTCACCATTTACTCCTACATTCAAAGAACCATTTTTTACCCGAAAACCACTTCCCCAAGAAGAACTTGCGGCCGCAGAATCAGTAACAATTGATGATGCTGAAGCCATATCCATTAAGGATCTTTTGACACGATTATCTTTGTATAATTGAATCCAATTACTGCCTTTTCCTGTTTTTCGATTCAAATACAAATCCGCCATATTTAGCGTACCCGAACTCATACCGTCACTAATAATAACAATAATGTTTTTGGCTTTTTTGTTTTTATTGGAACTATCAAAATCAAGTTCTTGACCGATACTTTGAAATGGATTTATAATTGTAGCACCTATAGCTACGAGCGAACCATTTTTAAAAAACTTCCTTCTATCCATCTTTGGCTTTTAATTTTTCCAAAGGTAAAAAAAGTATATTCAATTAATGTTAACAAGTTATTATTAAATGCAATTAGATTTGATTATAATTATGTCAATCTAAATATGAATAAAATAAAAATTCCTTTTATTCTGAAACTGTAATCTCAAACATTTTATCCCAATTTTTCCCAGTTACAAAAATGGTTTTAGTTTTTGGATTATATGCAATTCCATTCAATACTTCGGCATCTTTATTTTTCACAAATTTGCGTAAACTGGACATATTTAAAATTCCTTCAACCTTACCATTTTCTGGATTTACAACCGCAATAGCATCTTTTTGCCAAATATTACTGTAAATTTTACCATTGATATATTCCAATTCATTCACACTTTTTATTTTGCTGCTTCCTGAATAAACATTCACATAATCAATCATTTTTTGGGTGTTTGGATCCATTTTCCAAATTTTCTCCGTTCCGTCTGATTGATAAATATATTTCCCGTCATTCGTCAATCCCCAACCTTCAATTGGCTTGTCAAATACAAATGTTTTTTCAACTTTCCAAGTATCCACATTATAGATAAAACCTACTTTTTCTTCATAAGTCAATTGATACAATTTATTATTTATAAAAGTAATTCCTTCACCAAAATAACCAGCGTCCAACTTCAAAGACTTATAAATTTTACCTGTTTTATAATCTGTTTTCAATAATTTAGAAAATCCACGAAGACCCGTTCCTTCATATAAAGTATCTCTAAAGAACTCTAAACCTTCGGTAAATGAAGTGGCATCGTGAGGATAGGTATTTACAATAGTGAATTTTAATAATTTTGGCGATACATTTGAAACCAATTCTACTCTTGAAGTTATTTCTTGATTTTCGCCATCAAAATAAACCAAAGCTTTCAAATTTTGATACCCTAATTTTTGATCTTTCAAGTTAAAGGATATTTTATCTAAATTCTTTTTAGAACCAATATTTTTTTCATTTACATAATAAACAATACTGTCAATTTTCTTGTTTTCAACATTCAGTAATTGCAAAGTCAACGCATCATCATTGCTATATTCGGTTTTAAATTTGCTGTCATCAAAACTAAAATATTTTTCAGTAGCCGATTTTGACCCGTTGCAACTAACAATAATTGCGCCTAATAAAATGATTGATAGTAGGTTATAATTTTTCATAATGATTTCTAAATGCCCTGCAAGATACAACACAAAAGTTTATAATTTTCAGTTGTAAAAATACAAATTAATTGTATATTTGCAACGGCAAGTCCTACACGATCTGCTCCTGCGAAATCCCCCAGGATGGGAACATAGCAAGGGTAAGTGGTTGAGCGATGCGATGTAGGTCGCTTGCCTTTTTT
>CANINJ010000069.1 GCA_947468985.1 Bacteroidota bacterium | reverse complement strand
AAGTGTTCCAACTATTTCGTTTATAAATGCTCCAATAATAGGTGCTAGTATTCGCAATACACCTACCACTGTACGAAAAGCAAAAGGGAGTTATATTATCAATGAAATTACGGAACCTAATTGGATTGTGGAGTTGTACATCAATGATATATTGATTGACTTTGTAACAGCTGATGCTTCTGGAGCCTTTATATTTAAGGTTCCTATTGTTTATGGTTTTACCACCATAAAACTAAGATACTACGGTCCTACTGGAGAAGAACGGACCGAAGAACGGGAAATGAATGTTCCTTACACGGTTATGCCTGTCAATGAGTTTGAATACGCCTTATCTGCAGCTATAGTGGAAAATAGTGCTGGTAGCCATTTTGCAAAAGGGGAGTTTAATTATGGGGTCAATCATTTTTTCACTGTTGGTGGTGGACTAGAGTACCTATCGTCTTTGCCTGGTGAAGATATAATTCCTTTTGCAAGGGCAACTGTTCAGCCTTTTAATAGGTTAATTATAAACGGGGAATATGCCCACGGGGTAAGAACATCGGGCTTGCTAAATTATTACATAACAAAAGATGTTTTATTAGAGCTTGATTATGCTAAATATGTTGACGGACAAAAAGCAACTATATTTAATGCTTCCGAAGAACGAAAAGCAAGGCTATCTATTCCGTTTAAGTATAAAAAAGTAAATGGTTATTTTAGATTGGATTATTCTCAACTGGTTTATAATACCTTTAATTATAATTATTCTAATTTGACATTTTCGACCTACTATAAGCGATTTAATGCTAATGTATTGACACAGCTGAATTGGGTTAATCAAAAATCCCCATATACCACAAGCGATTTAGCATTCTCGTATACCTTTAAGAATAATTATGTTTTACGATCAATTGCTCGTTATAATGCTACTGATGCTGTTTTACTATCCTACAGGGCAGAGCTGGAGAAAAGAGTCGCAAAAGGTTTTATTTCGGCTTCTTTTCAACGGAACATTCAGTCAAATGATTTTTATTTAAATGTAGGCTGCAAATACGATTTTTCATTTGCAAGAGCTACGGTTTCAACCTCACAAAGCAAACTTGATAGCGGTAATTCAATAAGTGCGCAAGGAAGTTTGGCTTTTGGAGGAGGCAATGGCTATATTCATTCTAATGTTAATTCTTCCATTAGTAGGGGCGGTATTCTGCTGTATCCATTCCTAGATTTAAATCAAAATGGTATTTTAGATAATGGGGAACATTTAGTAAAAATAACTGCTGCCAAAGTAAATGGTGGAAGGACAGTTTTTAGTAAGAATGATACCATTGTGCGGATTCCAAATCTGAATTCGTTTACTAAATATATCGTAACATTCGATGATGCTGATTTAGATAACATTGCTTGGAGATTTAAACTCAAAACATATCAAGTTTTAGTAGATCCCAACCAGTTCAAACGGGTCGACGTGCCCATTCTCTCGATGGGAGAAATTAGTGGCATGACTTATATAGAAAAAGAAAATTCCTTGAAAGGAATTGGTCGAATTTCGATAAAAATATATAAAAAAGACAGTGATAAACTAGTGACAGAAATACTTTCAGAATCAGATGGCTACCTCTATAAACTGGGACTTAAACCAGGAGAATACAGGGCATGTATAGATCCAGAACAGCTGAAGAATCTTGATTTTGTTGCGGAACCAGCCTGCAGGTATTTTACGATTAAGAAATTAGAAGAAGGTGATATAGTTGATGGCATTGATTTTATAGTAAGGGAAAATAAAAAGGAGTTCTAAATACATATTTATTTAAAAAAATCAGCTTATTATTTACTTTCTCCAAGAGGAAGCAAAAAAAAATCCGATACGAAAGTGTCGGGTTTTTTTGTTTATAGCAATCCTAATTCATATGAAATTACTTTCGAAACAAAAGTTATTTATATTTTTACTTGTTTATTAAAAGTAATATTTTACATTTGAATTAAATTTAAAAACCCTCAATTATGAAATTAATCTATTCTGCATTATTTGTGACTCTTTTATTTGCATCTTGTAAATCAAAAAGCGATTCGGCTGCCAATGAAGCATTCGAAAAAAATTCTAAAACTGTTTTAGCCTACATTCAAGGTATTCAGAGTGAAAAAGTAGATTATTCGTCTTTCTCAAAAGATTTCAAATCATTGAATACTTGGTACGGCGCCAAAGACACCATTTCATTAGATGAATTTAAAATCGGAGACAGTAAAGCTTTGAAATTTTTTAACTTCAAATTGTTAGATTCCGTTCCTGTGTTTTTACCAGGAGTAAATCCAATTACAAAAGAAGCTGATGGTTCTGTACGTATTTATTCTACGTGGGAAATTAGTACCGAAAAAACCGATTCTACCGAAGCCAAATCAGGCAGATTAAAAATGTATGAAGCCTATGATTTTGATGCTGATGGGAAAATTCTCTACCAACAAGGATATGGAGATTTCTCAGGGTTAATGAATTACTTAACTAGCAAATAATTATAAATTTAAAAAAAATCAAAATGAAAAACACAATCAAAAATATTTCAGCATTTATCCTTTTAACATTTTCAACTGTTGCAATTGGTCAAAACGTTGTATCTGCCGGAAAAATATTTCAAGAAGGAAAAGACAAAAACAAAACGTATGTTTTAGGCAGTGACAAAGCAATGAATATAGTTTTAGAAAGCATGAAAGCATACAATTCAAATGATCCCAAAAAAGATTTATCATTTTACTCTGAAAAAATGGTAAAAGAATCTAGCGCTTTTAGTAACAATTGGCACAAGTCGATGAAGTCTTTAAACCAACAACCATTTGCAATGGTGCCTCTAAGAATTAAAGGGTCTAATGAAGATCTTGTTTTTTCAATATCTCAAGAAGACCGCATTTGGAAAAATGGTTCTAAACAAAAGTTATACCTTTTTGAATTGTATACAATTAACAAAGCCGGAAAAATAAGTGACTTTTTGCAATTTCAAAATGTTCCTAAAACGAATGAATTTGGATTAACAGATGGTGGCAAAATTTACTTGAAAGACAGTACTGCCACATTTACATTTTCAAATAGAGGTGAAGTTGAAACAATCGAGAAAATGGCCGAAGCCTTTAATAAAATGGATGGTGAGGCTTATTCTAAGTTTTTTGCAGATTCTTTAAAATACTATCATTCCAATGGAAAGTTTGAAAAAATATCAAATAAAAGTTGGATCAAATATTTTGATAATACAAAATCCGTAAACTTGAAAATTAACGGAATTTTACCTTTTAAAATTTCTGATACAGACCCAGTTTCTGGAATAATGGTTAGTGCATCAGTAAAATGGGAAATGAAAGATGGGACTATAGGAAATAGAGATCAATCTCTACAATATTCTTATGATTTAGACGGAAAAATAACAAGCGTTAATAGCTTTGGGAAAGATGCAAAACATGTTTCTAAAGAAGAAAAAATGGCTGCCATTAAAGCAGAAATTATAGCATTAGAAAAAAGCTGGGATACCTATTTTAACTCGGGTGATTTGGACAGCTTGTTAAAACTTTATGCTGATGATGCTGTAAGACTTCCTAACAACCAAAACATCATCACTGGTAAAGAAGCAATTAAAAAAGATATGGAAGACGAAAAATCCATTAAGAAAAAAGGATTTACTAGTACCAGCGAAACTACTGATGTTTTTGGTGATGAAAATACCGTAACTGAAATCGGAAAAACAATTAGAAAGGATGCATCCGGAAAGGTAAAAAGCACGGGTAAATACGTTACTATTTGGAAGAAAGTAAATGGAAAATTCGTAACTATTAGAGAAATGTGGAACGATGATGCCAAGTAAAAATATCATCAATAATTAATTCAAATAAAAAGAGCAACTATTCACTGTTGCTCTTTTTTTATTATAATGTTTTTTTAATCTTGATTCTGCAAAGCGATTTTTTGATTTTCAATTGTAGCATTTTGAATCTGATTTGCAAATTCTAAATATTTTTCTCTTCTACTACTAATAAACAACTCCCGATCCTTAAAGACCTCCGCTTTAATGGAAAGCTGTGATTCGTTTAATTCATCATCCGCTAAAGTATCAATTGAAATCATGTATAGCTCAATTAATAGCGGGAGAATACAAATTCCTTTTTTGGTAGCTATAAACATGGCGCTTTTTTTTGTGCCTTTTGGATTTAATTTAGCGACATAACCAAATTCTATTAAATGAACTAATCGTGAAGTAAGGATATTAGTTGCTATTTTTTCTTTCGAATTTGAAAACTCCTTAAAAGTGGCCTTTCTATGTAATAACATATCTCTCAATATCAATAAGGACCATTTATCACCAAATAAATCTACAGACATCGCTATAGCACAAGTAGATCTGTATTTATTATTATTCATTTTTAAAAAATTGTCTTATTAATATAATCATAAATATTAAAAGTTAATAACTCTAGTCTTTGGGGAGTTATCGTCTAATAAATAATACTGCAAAAATAATAAAAGTTAATAATCAAAAACAAACTTTAACAATAGATTATATATTGTTTGCATATTGCAATTAATTAATTAAATTTGAATAATATTTATTAAAAACTAAAAAATACATTAACCCAAAACTAAAAACAAAATGAAAAAAATCATTCTAACCGCACTTGTTGCAATAACTTTATTTGCATGCAAACAAAATACCGAAACAAAATCAGAATTTGATTTGGTTAATGCCAAAAAAGAAATTGAAGCCGCCAACAATGATTTATCAGCAGCTTTAGCAAAAGGAGATTCTATTGCCGTTGGAAATGCCTATACCATTGATGCCAAAATTCTATATGCCGATGCGCCAGTAGTAGTAGGTCGAGCAAAAATTCAAACACAATGGGCAAAATCAATTAATAATGGAGCAAACCATTTAAAAATTACCACTCTAGAAGTTTGGGGTAATGAAAATGCAATAACCGAAGAAGGAATTTATGAATTCAAATCCAAAGAAAACAAATCTATTGCTGTAGGAAAATACATAGTAATTTGGAAAAAGGAAGATGGAAAATGGAAATTGCATAGGGACATGGCAAATTCTGATATGCCATCAACAACAAAATAAAAAATTTCAAAAATCAGCAAAACTGCTTCCCATGAAAAACTATTTTTTAATTTGTCTCTTTTGTCTTAGCATTTTAAACCTAAATGCACAAAATGATTCAACCTTGGCTTATAATAAAGTCATGGATAGCATTGCTAAAAATAATCCGTTGCCAACATTCATTGTAGGCGGATTAAATAAAAATGGTTTTTTCTACGAATACCACCATGGAAACAAAATATGGGGCGAAAAAGAAGTCATTTCAGACAATCATATTTTTAGAATTTATTCGATGACTAAAGCAATAGCAAGTGTTGCCGCTATGCAATTAGTTGAAAAAGGAAAACTGCAACTAGACGCGCCTTTGGACAAATTAATGCCCGAAATGTCCGAAATTCCAATTCTGACAAAAGATGGAAAATTGGTAAAGGCTATTAAATCAATTACGCTTAGACATTTACTTACACACACAGCTGGATTTGCTTATCCGTTTGTAAACGACCGTTTGAATCGTTTTGTGAAACCCGAAGATTGGAAATACCAAGATTTACCGAGAGTTTTTGAAGCTGGAGAAAAATGGCAGTATGGAACCAACATTGATTGGGTTGGTAAATTAATAGAAAAAGTAAGCGGCCAAACCTTGGAAGACTATATCAAGGTCAATATTACAGCCCCTCTAGGAATGAATAGAACCTTTTTTAGTGTTCCCGATTCTTTAGTTAGTGAAATCACTTCTTTTGGACAACTCAAAGACGGTCAGTTTTATGAAGATAAAGAATGGCAATACAAAGAGTTAAAAACCACCACATACAATGCAGGAGGCGGACTCTTTAGCACATTTCATGATTACGGACAATTTATTTTGTGCATTCTCAATGATGGAAAACTCAAAGGAAAACAAATTCTTAAAAAGACTACTCTAGATTTGATGTTTAGTAATAATATCGGGGAAATTGTAACCGTTTTTGATGATCCTTGTAAGGAGTATTCTTTTTTAGCCAATCCAGATTCAAAAAATGTAGGTGTTAATAAATTTGGTCTAGGATGGGCATTAGATCAAACTGGCCGAAAAGGAATTCGAGAAGCCGGAACAGTATATTGGTCGGGTATAGCAAATACATTTTTTAGTATTGACCGGAAAAATCGAAAAGCAGTTTTGTTCTTTTCTAATACATTACCATGGTCTAGCAGTGCTTGTGAATCCGCCTACATGAAATCAGAATCCATTTTGTACGGAACAAAATAAAGTATCAAACCAAAAAAATGAATAATAGAAACCGCTCCTTTTTAATTAATTTCAATATGAAAGAAAAACTAGGTTTGTTTTTTTTAATAATAATGACCGTTACCTCCGTTTTTGCGCAATATCCCCCTGAATTTAAGAACAGCATTTATGGAAATAATGCTAAAGCAGGACATTATGCCAACAATAACGGTTTTAAAATGTATTATGAAACCTATGGAAAAGGAGAGCCTCTTTTGTTAATTCACGGAAATGGTGGTTCAATAAATAATTTTTCTGGACAAATAGCATATTTCGCTAAAAAATACCTCGTAATCGTTGCCGATAGTCGAGCACATGGAAAATCAATTGATACAGTTGAAGACTTAAATTATGAAATGATGGCTGAAGATTTCAACACTTTATTAGATGAATTAAAAATCAAATCATGTAAGGTAATTGGTTGGAGCGATGGAGGCAATATTGGTTTGCTTTTGGCAATTCATCACCCTGACAAGGTAAAAAAATTGGCAGTTACTGGTGCCAATATCGAAATTGATTCTACTGCAATTGCTAACGACGTAGTGTCTAATGACCAACTGGGGCCTTTGTACAAACTGAAACAAACATCCGAAGTAAAAAACACAATAAAAATTACCAAGTTGTTGTTTATGTTGCCCAATATTTCTCTCAAACAATTGCAATCTATTAAATGCCCAACACTTGTAATTGGAGGAGATCATGATGTGATTCTTCCTAAGCATACGCTATTAATTGCAGATAATATTTCACAGTCAACATTATGGATTATACCAAATTCAGGACATTCTACATTAATAAATTATAAAAATTTATTCAATGCAACCGTAGAAGATTTTTTTAAAAAGCCATACAGGTCATTCAAAGGAATGGAACGAATCAATTAAAACTAGGAAGATCAAATGGGAAAATCCCAAGAAAAACAAATCAATAATTAATCAATAACCAATTTAAATTTAAACTAAAATGAAAAAAACAATTGCCCTTATCGCGTTAACTGGACTGTTATTTATCTCTTGTAAAAAAGAAGAAACGAAAGCACCTGTAGAAGTAAAAAACCCAAATCAAATTGGGATTAACATTGTTAAATCTGATAATATTGAATTAGTTAAAAAACTAAATGTTATGGCCTCTACTTTTGATTTAGTAAATTTTAAATCAAATTTTGCAGATAAAGCTATTCTACATGACAACATGAATAATGTAACCATCGACGAAAACGTTAAAATGTTGGGAGATTTGAAATCCAATGGAATAACAGTAACTCTTGGAAAGGAACCACTTATTTGGGAAGCTATAAATGATAAACCAGATGAAAAAACAGGTGTTACAAACTATGTAATATGTTATTACGAAGTTACTTTTGCAAGAAATGGTAAAAGCGCAAAAATAGTTTACAATATGATTTTTGCAATGAAAGACGGTAAAGTTCAAGAAGAATGGGACACCTATGATTCTGCTCCAATAGCAGAACTATTAAAATAATAATTAACCCAAATCAACAAACACAATATTATGAAAAAAACAATTGCCCTTATTGCCTTAACAAGTATCCTTTTTGTAGGATGTAAAAACGAAAGTGCTGAAAGAGAAAAAATCGCTCAGGATAACATTAAATCCTATACTAAAACATGGGATGTTGCCATCAACGAAGGAAAAATAGATGTTTTGGATACTGCTTATGCAGCAGATATCGTTTTGCATACTACTCCAGAAATTAAAGGGGTTGCTAAAGCAAAAGCCTATTATGCTAATTTTGTCACTGGATTTTCAAACAGACAATTTATCATTAAAGATATGTTTGCACAAGGAGACAAAGTAACGAAATACTGGGAGTTCAAAGGAACACATTCTGGAAATTTCATGGGAATTCCAGCAACAGGAAAAACTATTGACATAGAAGGATGCACCATTGCAAGAATGGTTAACGGAAAAATTGTAGAAGAAAGAGACTTTATGGACAATATGTCTTTCCTTAAACAATTAGGATTAATTCCTTAAATTATATTATAAAATTTTAAAAAGGGTTTTAGTTCGCGCTAAAACCCTTTTTTTATTCTAATACCAATTACAATTATTTATTAGTGATAATTCAACACCATTATCCTGTTGCATTCTTTTATCTAATTTTTGTAGAATCTGCCTTTTTATAATATTCGTGGTTTATGAAAGAAAACAAAATTGTCGGACAGATGTTTGGCAACTCTAAAAAACAAAAAACCCTAAAATCTTAATTTACAAGATTTTAGGGTTATAAAAGTGCGGATAATAGGACTCGAACCTACACGCCTTGCGGCACCAGATCCTAAGTCTGGCATGTCTACCAATTTCACCATATCCGCAAAATTGTGAGTGCAAATGTAAAAATTTATTATGAATTATGACCCAAAAAAAATAAATCTTTT
>CANINJ010000068.1 GCA_947468985.1 Bacteroidota bacterium | reverse complement strand
TCATGTTGGTTGCAAGTATGAATCCAAGTCCAAGCGGTTTTTTCAATGATCCAGATTCACCACAGACCTCTTCTCCACACGAAATGCAACGGTATTTGAGTAAGATTTCAGGACCGCTTTTAGATAGAATTGACATACATATTGAAGTTACACCCGTGCCTTTTGAAAAATTATCAGACGATAGAAAATCAGAATGTAGCGTTGACATTCGAAAAAGAGTTACTGCTGCCCGTGAAATTCAAACTGCAAGATTTGAATTAATGGAAAAAGTACATTACAATGCTCAAATGAGTTCCAAGCAAATTAGAGAATTTTGCGCACTTGACGAAGTATCAAAACAGTTATTAAAAACAGCTATGGAACGGTTGAATCTTTCGGCACGAGCATACGACAGAATCCTTAAAGTGTCGCGAACCATTGCCGATTTGGAAGCTGCAGAAACCGTTGTTTCTTCGCATATTGCCGAAGCTATTCAATACAGAAGCTTGGATCGAGACGGTTGGTTGGGGTAGATTTTTATTTCAACCATTTCAATAATATGTTTTCTAAATCTTTTTTCACGATGGGTTTTGAAAGGAAATCATTCATTCCTGCAGCCAAACATTTTTCTTTTTCACCGTTAAAAACACCCGCAGTCAAAGCAATTATAGGTATTCTTTTAGTAGTATTAAATTTTCTTATTTCCATAGCAGCTTCATAACCGTTTTTTATTGGCATGTGAATATCCATTAAAATCAAATCGATTTTTTCATTTAAAACTCTTTTGATGGCTTGACCTCCATCAAATGCCTCGACAATATTGCAACTTGGTATTATTTTTTGAACTAATGTCTTTGCCAATAACATATTAATTTTATTGTCTTCAACAATTAAAACAGTCACTTCATAATGGTCAATATTAAAAAGACTGTCTTCTTCATTTTCTAAATTTGCAAATGTTGGTATGGATTTATGTTTCGTAGTTCCTTTTTTGAAATCAACAACAAAGAAAAAAGTACTACCATCTCCATTTTTACTAACTAGTTGTAGGTTACTGTGCATTAATCCTAATAATTGATTGGAAATTGGGAGTCCCAAACCAGTTCCACCATATTTTCGAGATACAGAATTATCTTCTTGAACAAACGAATTAAATATTTTGTGATGGTTGTTTTCTTTAATTCCAATGCCTGTATCTTTGACAGAAAATTGCAGTTTCACTAAATTATTTTCGGATTGTAATTGTGAAATAATCAAATTCACACTTCCTGAATCTGTAAATTTAATGGCATTACTTACTAAATTGACAATGATTTGTTTTAATCGACCACCATCGGCAATAATATATTGAGGAATATGTTTGTCAATTTTTAAGATTAAATCAATATTTTTTTGAATCGCTTGGTATTTAAATAAATCAATTACTTGATGTAAAAGTTCAAATAAATCAATTTCTTCTATATTCAATTCGAGTTTGCCAGATTCGATTTTTGAAAAATCTAATATATCATTAATAATATCCATCAATATAATAGCTGATTTATTTATTGTATTGGTATATTCTTGTTGGGTTTTATCGAGTTTTGTCTTGATTAATAATTCTGTAAACCCTATAATTCCATTTAATGGCGTTCGGATTTCGTGACTCATATTTGCAATAAATTCTGTTTTGGCTTTATTGGCAATTTCAGCTTGTTCTTTTGCTTTAACAGTGTCGCTAATTAATTTTTTTTCGGTGATATCTTGAGCAATCCCTTTGATAATGATAACTTTTCCATCATCATTTACAACTGGGATTTTAGTTTCATAAACCCATTTGAATCGATTGTTTGGTAAAATGATTTTGTGTTCAATTTCAAAAGATGTTTTAGTGTTTATTAAATGATTGATTTTTGCTTGTAAAACTTCAAAATCTTCGGGTGCAAATAGTGATAAATATTCTTGATATAAGTTTGGATTTGGTTTGTTCTCTATTTCAAATATCGCATACAATTCATTTGACCAATTCAATTTTTGAGTTTCTAAATTGTATTCCCAACTTCCAATTTTAGCGATTTTCTGAGCATCATTTAATAAATTTTCACTGTTTTTTAATTTTTTCTGACTTTTCTTAAACTCAGTAATATTTCGACCTATATAATGAATCTGATTTGTTTTAGGGTCTTTTTTTGCCCACCAATGAATATAAAGTATAGTTCCGTCTTTTTTTACACACCTGTTTTCAAAATGAATTGTAGTAATCCCGGAATTCAATTTTAGAATTTCTATGTTGGTATTATACACATCATCATCGTGAACGATCTTTGTAAATGGGCTGTTGAGTAATTCTTTTTTAGAATATCCCAAAAGCTTTGAAAAAGCCGAATTTAAAATTCTAAGATTACTTTCTGAATTTGAAATGCAAATCAAATCAAGCGATTCGTTAAAAAAATATTTAAAACTATCTAATAATTGACTGTTCTTTTTATCTTTTATATCTATTGATTTTTGAGATTCAATAGCTGTATGCAATTCGTCATAATTCCCTTTAATTTCTACCATTATCAAAAAGTTTTAATTAGTTTTTCGAAAAAGAAACTTTTTCGTTAATCTATCTTCTTGATATAAAGGGGGGTATATATCTATTATAAATTTATAAAAAAATATTTACAAACAATACTATTTGCTAATTATTTTTGAAATTCAGATAAAATAAAAAATAGCCAAACGAAAATTGTGCTTCATTTGACTATTTATATAGTATTTAAATTCGATTTAAACTTAGTATAAACTTGGATATTTCAAATGATTAACTTCACTCATCATTTCATATATTTTTTCATAAATATCTTCTGCAGATGGTTTTGAAAAATAATCACCATCAGTTCCATAAGAAGGTCGGTGAGATTGAGAAGTTAGTGTTTTTGGTTGGCTATCCAATTGAAAATATCCTTTTTGAACTTCCAATATTTGTTGTAAAATATAAGCAGAGCCTCCGCCAGGAACATCTTCATCAACTACTAATAATCGATTTGTTTTAGAAATGCTTGTCAGAATATCGTGATTAATATCAAATGGCAATAGCGATTGAACATCAATAATTTCAACATCAATTCCAATTTCCATCAATTCTTTTGCAGCTTGTTCTACTAATCGTAATGTGGAACCATAAGAAACTACTGTGATGTCTTTCCCAAATTTAATAGTTTCTACAACGCCAATCGGTGTTTTAAATTCACCTAAATTTAGAGGCATTTTCTCTTTTAAACGGTACCCATTCAAACATTCTATTACCAATGCAGGTTCGTCTGTTGCTAGTAAAGTATTATAAAAACCCGCTGCTTTTGTCATATTTCGAGGAACCAAAACATGAATCCCACGAAGCGCATTTACTATCATTCCCATTGGGGAACCAGCATGCCAAATTCCTTCTAAACGGTGACCACGTGTTCTAATTATCAATGGTGCTTTTTGACGACCCGCAGTTCTGTATTGCAGCGTAGCCAAGTCATCACTCATAATTTGAATACCATATAATAGATAATCTAAGTATTGAATTTCTGCAATTGGACGTAATCCACGCATCGACATTCCAATTCCTTGCCCAATTATTGAAGCTTCTCTAATACCAACATCGGCAACTCGAAGCGCTCCATATTTCTCTTGCATTCCTTCCAGGCCTTGATTTACATCGCCAATATTTCCAGCATCCTCACCAAAAACCAATACTTCAGGAAATTTTGTAAAAAGGGTATCAAAATTATCCCTTAAAATCATTCTCGCATCAACTTCAACTGAGTTTTCATCAAATTCGGGAAGTACTTCTTTTACCGAAAATACATTTTCTTTCGATTCAGAATATAAATGAGAACTGAATTTAGGTTGAACTTTAGAAGTGACATCCGTAATCCATTTTCCCAATTTACTTTTATCGCTTTCAGCACCTATTTTTCTTAAAATTTTTCTTGCTGTCGATAAAATATCTTTTCGAAGTGGTTCTTTTATTGCTGCTAAATCAATCGCGAATTGCTCTATGAATTCACTGTTTTTTGAAGATTTACCTATTTCTTTAAGTAAGTTTATTAATTCTAATTGTTCTGCTTTAATTGGTGAAACAAATGCATTCCAAGCGGCTTTTTTCCCTTCTAAAACGTCTTTTTTTGCTTGAGTTGCTATATAATCAAGATTTTCTGCTGTAGAAAAACTATTATCAATTAACCATTTTTTCATTTGTTTCAAACAATCAAAATCGGTTTCCCATTCCAATCTTTCGGCATTTTTATACCTTTCGTGAGAACCTGAAGTTGAATGCCCTTGTGGTTGCGTTAATTCTCTAACATGAATCAAAACGGGAACATGTTCCTCTCTTGCAATTTTGGCTGCTTTTTGATAAACATCTATTAAACTTGAGTAATCCCAACCTTTTACAGTAAAAATTTCATAACCTTCATTATTGTGATCTCTTTGGAAACCTTTCAATATTTCTGATATATTTTCTTTTGTAGTTTGGTATTTTGCATGAACTGAAATTCCGTATTCATCATCCCAAACACTCATAACTACAGGAACTTGAAGCACTCCTGCAGCATTTATAGTTTCAAAAAACAATCCTTCTGAAGTTGAAGCATTACCAATTGTTCCCCAAGCAACTTCATTTCCATTGATAGAAAATTTAGTTTTATCTTCTAATCCCTTAACGTTTCTATATATTTTTGAGGCTTGCGCCAAACCAAGTAATCTTGGCATTTGACCCGCAGTAGGGGAAATGTCGGCACTTGAATTTTTTTGTTGCGTTAAATCATTCCAATTTCCATTTTCATCAAGTGAATGTGTAGCAAAGTGCCCGCCCATTTGACGTCCTGCACTCATCGGATCGTGTTCAATGTCAGTATGGCCATACAAACCCGCAAAAAATTGCTGAATTGTCAAATGTCCAATTGCCATCATAAAAGTTTGATCTCGATAATATCCAGATCTAAAATCTCCTTTTTGAAACGCCTTTGCCATCTCCAATTGCGGTACTTCTTTTCCATCACCAAAAATACCAAACTTGGCTTTTCCAGTTAGCACTTCACGTCTTCCTAACAAACTGCATTCCCGACTAATACACGCAATTTTATAATCGTTTAAAACCTCGATTTTAAAATCTTCAAATGTTAACGCTACAGTTTCTGATTGTTTCATATTTATTTCTTTGTTGGAAATTTTAACAAAAATATATAAAATCTATGTATTTACATAATACTTTGAATAAAATATAAATAGAGTATCAATAATAATAGTGCTTATATGTAAGTATATTTTATATAATTGTTATAAAAAATACATTATTGTTAAATATATATCAATGAATTTAAGACTTTTACATTACTTAGAACCATTTTCTTGTGAAAAGATTAATCAATAATTTAGGGTCAAATGTTATTACAAATCGAATTTTTTCATTGTATCTATAATGCGAAACTTCCCATCCATTATTTGAATATATGGGAAAATAAAATTCAAAATAATTAGTTACCAAATTTAATCGAATTCCACTATCATAAACGAATTTAGGGTCTTTGAATTTATTTTTCAGTAATCCAAAATCGCTATAAGCCTCAACAAAATTCCAAATTGTATAAGTTGCATTAGCTGTTGTCATCCATTGATTCGCAAAAGGTGTATCCAATTTTGACTTGAACCCTCCGTCTGCCATAATAAATTGTTGGCTAAAAAAACCAGTACTTTCAGATCTTCCATAATAATCATAGTCAAATAAATAATCTGTAGGCCGATCCAATGCAAAACTAAAGAAATTTGAACTTGTATTGTTGTAAAAAAAGCTCCCCGCATAAAAACGCAAACTTAATTCCCGATTGTCATCAAATAACTTTCTATACTGAAGTTCTCCTGCTAATTTTCCGAATTTTGAGGACATTTGAAAATCAGTAATTAAGTTAAAATGATTGACAACTTCTGTTTTGGTATTTAAATATTTGACATTAAAAACAGAATAATTTTCGGTTGTATTGTTGGTAATATAATTGCTTTTTTCTCGATTTACCAATACTTGTCTCACTAAAACTAACTGTTTTCTATTGTCTCTAAAATTACTTTCTCGAAATCTAAATTGAACAGTTGGATTTAGTTTTTGATACGTTGCATCTGGTGCGTAATGAAAATAAGCACTTGATAATGAGTATTTTATGTTGTATAAATTCCCGTTTCTATAATTATCATTTATCATAAATGAAGCACCGCCAGAAAGTGATTTTGAAGTAGTTGAATACGTTGGGTTTAAGTCAAATATAAAAGGTTTGTCTAATATTGATTTGTTATGTAGCCTTAAACCAGGCAATAATCCATCATATAAATTATACGTTAATGTTGGAACATATAAAATTTGATTATAATAAGGATCTTCCAAATCCTTCATAAAAGTGAATTTTATTGGTCGATTATTTGGGTAAAATCCTTTCAACGATTTCCAATTATTCCTCAAATTATATTCAGGAACTTCATTTTTATAATTCAAAACAATCTTATCTGCATTTTTTCGATCAATCGTAAAAGTGCTGTCTATATTTTTAGAATCAATCCATTTCTTAAATACAATTTCGTCTTTTTTAACACCATAAACTGGAATCGGCACAAAAACTCCAGTTCTATTATTAATAGAAAAAGTAATGTTGTTTTTTGTTTTTGAAACTTCAGAAAATTTATAATCTATGATGTCTCTGGAGTCGATAATTGTTTTGAAAAACCAAGCGATATCTTTCTTTGAATTTGCTTTAATAATAGTTTCAAAATCCAATCGCTTAACTTGCTTCCCTTTGAAAGTAGCATAAAACTGTTGAATACTTGTTGGAATTGTTCCTTCTCCTAAATAATCGTCTAAGTAGCGAAAACTTAATCCGGCTCTGTATTTACTGGCTATTTGTTCGTTAAATTTTATTAAAGTATTTTTAGGATTACCAAGCGGTTGATCTAAATTTTTTCTTGCCATTAACATATAAAAATAGCTGTATTGCTCATTAAAATTGATATTTGTCAAATTGAAACCTTTCAATAATTTATAGGTTGATAAGGATCCAAACATTTTCATATCAGGATGATTATCATCAATATATTTCATCATTGCATACACCTGAATCCCATCGTAAATCCAATTGTCTTTTCGTGGATTCAAATGCAAACTGTTTTTCAAATAATTATTCAAATAAGTCTTTAAAAACTTAATTTCAAATATAAATTCATCTGGAAATGGACTCAAAAACGAAGGCAATTGATTGAGTCCGTAAAACGGATTCCGTTCATAATCAGCTTGCGAAACAGTGATTTTTTCAAATGGATAATGACCAATTAATTCGTCAACAAAAGTCACCACTTTATCAACAACCACAGCTTCTTGAATGATATTAATCTTTGTTTCTTTCAAATTAACAGCAACATTTGCAAAGCTATTTTTATAGCTATAAAAGCTAATTTTTGGCTCTATGAAAAGACTGAAATCTGTTCTGTTTTTGCCATCTAATTTATAATTTGAAAACAGAGTATTAGATTCAATTTTTGTACTATTCAATTCTGTTGTTGCATATATGTTTTTCGGAATTTTTAAATCAATATCAAAATCTGAAACCGCATTAGCAATATCATCTAAATTATTATTGTCATATTGAACAAAATCGTGATTTTCATATCGGGCAGGAGTAAGGAACCAGTTTTTCAAATTCATTCCGCCATCTTCAGAATAGCCATATTTTGTAAATTTATCACTCGGAATTTTAACCGAATACGTAAGATGCAAAACGATTTTTTCATTCGGCGCTAATTTAGTTCTCAATTCAACTGCTATAAAATCGGAATTAGCTTCTGGTCTTTTCCACGATAAAAATAAATTTGAATTATCAATAATCGTTAAATTGTTGGTACTTCCACGTTCTTTTTCACTCGCCAAATGAAATTCTCTATAAAATTCATCTGAAAATCGTTCTGCCAAAGCCGTATTTCTTGAAGAATAGGCATGAATCCAATCGTTCAAAACTATTGCCTTTAATGTATCGTCAGATTGATTAAAAAAAGTGATTTCTTGTTGAATATTTAGCGTTTTCGACGCCATATTCACTTCCACATTAATTTGAGAATGGTGTTGCCCAAAGCTTTTTGCCGAAACAAAAAATACCAAAAAGGAAGTAAATATTTTAAAATAGTATTTCAAATTCAATTTTTTAAAAAAACCAATTTACAAATTTTGGCGCATTAATTTACAAGATATCGCTAAAAAAAAATAAAGCTGTATTTGAGACAGCTTTACGTTTAAAAATTAGGAGTTAAATTGTATTTTTTGTAGAAGGTATCTAACACCTCAATGACTTCATCTTCAGTATCTACGATTTTAATTAACTTCAAATCATCGGGGCTCACATTGTTATATTGCTCTATCAAAACCGTTTTTATCCACTCCATCAAGCCCGACCAAAACGATCTTCCAACCAATATTATTGGGAATTTTCCTATTTTTTTCGTCTGAATTAATGTAATCGCCTCAAACATTTCATCCAAAGTTCCAAATCCACCTGGCATAATTACAAATCCTTGAGAATATTTTACAAACATCACTTTTCTAACAAAGAAATAATCGAAATTCAAGTTTTTATCTCTGTCAATATATGGATTATAATGTTGCTCAAATGGCAAATCAATATTCAATCCCACAGATGCACCGCCGCCTAAACTCGCGCCTTTATTGCCCGCTTCCATAATTCCAGGACCGCCACCAGTGATAACGCCAGAACCAGCTTTTCCAATTGT
>CANINJ010000067.1 GCA_947468985.1 Bacteroidota bacterium | reverse complement strand
CCGTAGTAAATCCATCGCTAATTGCAAACCCGCAACAGTATTAGTATGGTATGGACCCACTTTCAAATAAGGCAAATCGCGAATTGCAATAGTCCAAGCATCATTTCCAAAAACTAAAATATCTAAGGTGTCTTTTGGGTATCTCGTTGTGATTAATTCAGCCAATGCCATTGCCACTTTTTTAGCAGGTGTAATTCGATCTTCGCCATAAAGAATCATACTATGACTGATATCAATCATCAATACAGTACTCATTTGCGATTTGAATTGCGTATCTTCTACAACCAAATCTTTTTCTGTCAATTGAAAATCTTCAACCCCATTATTAATTTGAGCATTTCGCAAACTTTCGGTCAAAGAAATTTGTTCTAAACCATCACCAAAATGAAATTCACGCAATTCCCCAGTATGCTCGTCGCCATTTCCTGTATGTTTTGTTTTGTGATTTCCATTTCCAGAACGCTTTAAATTACCGAAAATTTGGTCTAAAGCTTGTTGGCGAATTGCCCGCTCCGTTTTGGCAGTAATACCAGTACCTGATGAACCATCTTCTTTTAGTTCTTCCCGAATATATCCTTTTTTCTTTAAATCTTCGATAAAATCATCAATCGTATAGCTTGAATCGGTTAGTTTGTATTCTTTATCTAATTCCCGCAACCAATCGATTGCCTCATCAAAATCTCCTGATGTATGAGTTATTAACTCTTTAAATACTTCAAAAAGTTTTTCAAATGGCGATTGAAATGGAGCTTCATATTGCTTAAAATAAAAACCCTTTCTAAATACATTTTTCATAAAAATAAAATTAATATAATTTATATTTAATGGAACAAAAAGAGTAATAATTTTTAGTTAAAGTATTTTTAACGATTCTAATTAATACAAATATATTTTTCATAAATTTGAAAAATATTACATCAATTATGATTGAATTTATAGAATATTTTAGTGCCCTTTTAATTGGGCTTTTATTAGGTTTAACAGGCGGTGGAGGTTCTATATTGACTGTTCCTGTTTTGGTATATATTTTAAATTTCAATCCAATTATAGCCTCAGCCTATTCCCTTTTCATTGTTGGAATGACTTCTTCATTTGGCACACTTATCAATTTAAAAAAAGGAAATGTAGTTTTAAAAACAGGTTTGTTATTTGCATTACCATCACTTATTTCCGTTTATATAACTCGTAAATACATTGTTCATTCAATTCCAGAAGTGTTTTTTGAAAACAGTACATTTATTATAACAAAAAACGTCTTCTTGATGGTTTTGTTTGCTGTTGTAATGTTTTTTGCGGCGCTTTCAATGCTTAAAACGCCAAAAACAATCGACAAAGATGCAATAGAAAAAGAACAAAATTTATTCCTTATTATAGTACAGATTTTTTGCGTGGGAATTTTAATCGGACTTATTGGAGCTGGCGGTGGCTTTTTGATAATTCCCGCTTTGTTTCATTTTGCTAAATTACCAATTAAGAAAGCTATTGGAACCTCATTATTTATCATTGCAACCAATTCTTTAATAGGATTTTCTGGTGATGTTCAGAACATAAATGTTGATTGGATTTTCCTATTTCGCTTTGCTGCTGTTGCAATGTTTGGTATCTTTGTAGGGATTTATTTGAGTAAGTTTTTCAATGAAAAAAGCCTAAAAAAAATATTTGGATGGTTTGTTCTAATTATGGCTTTTTTCATTTTAACCAAAGAACTTATTTTCTAATTCTAATATTTCAATCATTTATTTAAACAATACTATCTAATTCTAATCCGATGAAAATTCAACAAATTTACACAGGCTGTATTGCACAAGCTGCTTATTATATTGAAAATAATGGCGAAGTTGCTATTTTTGATCCATTAAGAGAAGTGCAACCTTATATTGATAAGGCATTAGCAGATAATGCTAAAATTAAATATATTTTTGAAACGCATTTCCACGCTGATTTTGTTTCTGGACATATTGATTTGGCTAAAAAAACGGATGGTCAAATTGTTTTTGGACCAACAGCAAAACCTGAATTTGATGCTATCGTTGCAACGGATAATCAAGAGTTTAATGTTGGAGATTATACCATAAAGACAATTCACACTCCAGGTCACACAATGGAAAGCACTTGTTATTTACTTATCGATGAAAATGGAAAAGAACACGGAATAATCACGGGAGATACTTTATTCATTGGAGATGTTGGTCGTCCAGACTTGGCACAATCAGTGGTTAAAGATTTGACGCAAGAAAAATTAGCTTCTTATTTATATGATTCTCTGCGCAATAAAATTATGCCATTATCGGATGATTTAATTGTATATCCAAGTCATGGTGCAGGAAGTGCTTGTGGAAAAAACATGAGCAAAGAAACCACAGATACATTAGGAAATCAAAAGAAAACGAATTACGCTTTGCGAGCAAATATGACTCGTGAAGAATTTACTGCTGAAGTTTTGGACGGATTGGGATTGCCTCCCGCCTATTTTCCTCAAAATGTAATGATGAATATTCAAGGTTATGAAAGTTTGGATTCGGTTATAGAAAAATCGAAGAAGCCTTTAAAACCTTCTGAATTTAATACTTTAGCAAATGAAACCGATCCTGTTATTTTAGATGTTCGTCATGAAAATGATTTCGTAAAAAGTCATATTCCACGTTCTATATTTATTGGAATTCAAGGAAATTTTGCTCCTTGGGTTGGTTCCTTAATTATGAATACCAAACAACCTTTACTTTTAATTACTCCTGAAGGAATGGAACAGGAAACAATTACTCGACTTTCAAGAGTGGGATTTGACAATGTTTTAGGTTATCTTGATGGTGGTATTTCGGCTTGGAAAAATTCAGGTTTTGAAACTGACAGTATAAATTCTATTATTCCAGAACAGTTTGCTACAGAATTATCATCTCAAAGTATGGTTGTAGATGCTCGAAAACCAAGTGAGTTTGAAGCCGAACATATTGAAAACGCTGTAAATATTCCTTTAGATACTATAAATTTACATTTAGATTTAGTTCCTAAAAACGAAGATTTTTATTTGCATTGTGCAGGTGGTTATCGTTCGGTAATTATGGCTTCAATATTAAAATCTCGTGGATTTCATAATTTGATAAATGTAGAAAAAGGCATTAGTGGAATTAGAACTACTTCTGTTCCGATGACTCATTTTGTTTGTCCTTCAACATTAAAATAGATAAATTGTAAACTATAACAAAAAATTAAGTTTCAAAATGCAAAAATCAAAACTTTTTTTAAATACTTTTGCATTCGTAAAATCAAAAACAAATTAAAATGAAAAGAATATTATTATTACTAACTGTTTGTGCAGTTTTGTTTTCTTGTAATAAAGCAGGAGTTAATGAATACATCATTTCTGGAACTGTAAAAGGTGTAGCAGATGGTAAAACTGTAGTTCTTGAAAAACAAGATGAAACAGGTCAATTGAAACCAATAGATACCGTTAAAATCAAAGATGGTAAATTTACAATTAAAGGTTCTGCAAAAGAGCCAGAAATAATGTTGTTACAAGTTGAAGCTTTGCAAGGTAAAGTTCCTTTTATTCTTGAAAACGGTGATATTGAAGTGATTGTAGATAAAGATAGTATTCAAAAAACTAAACTTTCTGGTACATTTAACAATGATGTTTTCTCAAAATTTAATATTGATGTTGTAAAATTTCAAAAAGAATCTCAGAAAAAAATGATGGCATTTCAAAATGCGAATATGGCAAAAATGAAAGCTGCTCAAGAAGCGAAAGACACTGTTACCATCAATAAATTGATGAAAGAGTATCAAGTGCTTCAAAAATCTGGAATGGATTTTTATGTAAAATTTGCCGAATCAAATCCAAAAGCATTATTATCTGCTTTGATTGTTGACAGTATGTTAAACGATCCAAGTGTAGATTTAGCAAGAGCTAAAAAGATTTTCGCAAGTTTTAGTCCAGAATTAAAGAAATACAAACCAGGAAAATCTATCCAATCTAAATTGGACAAAATAGCAAAACCAGTTGCAGCTGCAGCGGAAGTTGGAACTATTGCACCTGATTTTTCTGCTCCAAATCCTGAAGGAAAATCAATTTCATTAAAAGAATCTTTAGGAAAAGTAACTATAATCGATTTCTGGGCATCTTGGTGTAATCCATGTCGTGCAGAAAATCCTAATGTTGTAGCTATTTATAATGAGTTTCATGCAAAAGGTTTGAACATTATCAGTATATCTTTAGATAAAGATGCAAAAAAATGGAAAGAAGCTATTGCAAAAGATAAATTGACTTGGAATCAAGTTTCAAATTTGAAAGATTTTCAGGATCCAATTGCAATAACTTATGGGGTAAATGCAATTCCTTCTACTTATATTTTAGATTCTAAAGGAACTATCGTTGCAAAAGATTTGCGTGGAGCCGAATTAAAAGCTAAAATATCAGCACTTTTAGCGGCTATCTAGTCACTCAAAACAAACAAAAATTAAAATCTCCCTAGTGGAGATTTTTTTATTTAATTCAATACCAATAGGTTAAAAATACTATCGAAATTTAGTTCTAAATATGTTTGTAAAGCTGAAAAGTGTTGCTATATTTGCAACCGCTTGACAAGGTTAGATAACTATACTTGGACTTTTGGGGAGATACTCAAGCGGCCAACGAGGGCAGACTGTAAATCTGCTGTGTGAACTTCGCAGGTTCGAATCCTGCTCTCCCCACAATTCAAACCCGAGCTAATGTTCGGGTTTTTTTTATTTATAAAATCCCTGATTTAGTTTGAAAATAAAAAAGTTGACTTTATTTATTCAAATTCTTTAGTTTTTATTAAATTAGCAAAAAATTAAATATATGAAATTCAAAATATTAATTGCATTTACTTTTATAACTATTCTTGCTTCATGCTCAACAGAGTCTTCAACAGCAGCATCAGAAACTAATTACTTACCTTTAGCTATTGGAGATTATTGGACATACGATGTAACTACAAATGCTCAAACTCTTAAAGATTCACTTTATATTTCAAACGATACCACAATTAATGCAAAAACTTATAAAAAATTTAAAACGAAAAATTTACCAATGGGTTTCTTTTCAAATTCATTAAATAATAATGGATTACGAAAAGACGGTAGTTCTTTATTATTAACGGGTTCTCTAGCTTTAGATTTTGGCGTTGGAGTTCCGATAAACCTTAATGTAACTGATTTTGTTGTTTTCAATGAAACAGCCGCAGACAACCAACAATTAGGAAATATAACTGGTACAATAAATCAAACATTACAAACTTATCCATTAGTTATTGATTATACTTTAAAATCAATAGCTATAGAAACATTACCTACTTATACTTCTAATGGTCACGTTTATACGGATGTAAAAAGAGTTAAAACTATTTTAAATGCAAAAATAACAACTACTGTTACGGTACAAGGATTTCCAATTCCTATAACTGCAACTATTTTAGATCCTCAAGATGTAGTTGTTTCTAATCAATATTATGCTAAAAACATTGGAATGGTTTATACCAATACAGCAATTAATTTTAGTTTAAATGCTATACCAGGTGGGATTACTTTGCCAATTCCATCAACTGGAAGTCAAACTCAAGAAGAGTATTTAGTTAATTATAATGTAACTCATTAATTAGAGTTTTATTTTTGAAATTGTAGCCTTATTTTTACAATAGTTTCTTTCTTAATGCGTTATTATATTATAATCACTTAAATAAATTAATTATGAAAAAGCTATTATTATCTACAACATTGCTATTTGGATTTGCAATTATTGCAAACGCTCAAGAAATTTCAGAAAATGCTTTAGGACTGCGTTTGGGTTCGAATGATGGATTTGGATCTGAGATTTCCTATCAAAGAGAATTGTCCGCTAACAACCGATTAGAATTAGATTTAGGTTGGAGAAGTAGCCATGATATTAGTGCAATTAAATTAACTGGTTTGTACCAATGGGTTTGGAATATTGACCAAGGATTCAATTGGTATGCAGGAGTTGGTGGAGGCTTAGGAAATTGGAAATCTGATGTTTCTGGATTCAAAGATAGCGGAACTTTTGTTTATGCTGCTGGTAATATCGGAATTGAATATAATTTTGATTTTCCATTACAACTATCATTAGATTTAAGACCTGAACTTGGTGGACATGGTTATTATGAAAATAATTATGGTTCTGATATCGCTTTAGGAGTTCGATATAAGTTTTAAAAATACCCGAAAGAATAAAAAATTTAAACCTTTAAGAAATTTAATATAAATTTCTTAAAGGTTTTATAATATAAAAAAGGAACGGTTTATTTAAATATAATCTCTTTTTTGGAATTTATCTTCACAATACTATATGGATAAACATAATCAGTAGAAGCAATTCCTTCACCTTTTGGTTCGGTTTCTTTGACCGTAATAATAATTTTATTTTCAGTTTCTTGAACATCAATTACATTTATTGAACAGCCGTTAATTGATTTTTCACCCATATTCAATATTAAGAAATTGGACTCATTAATATCATTTGGTGTTATTTTACCTTTTAATTTTTCATCACCCTGAAGCATTTTAAATTCCTGAGAAGTCGATACAATTTCAAAAAAATGAATATTTCCTCCTCCGTCCGGTTGTTGAGTCAATACTTCAAATAAAGGTTTGTCGATAACTTTTGATTTTGAAGCGCCACAAGAAAATAAAATTATACAAACAAATAACAGGCAGATTCTTTTCATATGTTTTTTCTTAAAGCTTCTTTATACAAGTCTTCATATAAAGGTACGATATTTTTAATATCAAACTGTTTTGCAACAGACAACGCATTTTCTTTAAATTTAGCTAAAATAGCATCGTCCTTTAAAATTTTGATAGCATTTTGAGCCATTTCATCTGTATTTCCAACATCGCTTAAATAACCTGAAATACCTTCAAAATTAACTTCTGGAAGTCCACCAGAATTACTTGAAATAACAGGAACTCCCCAAGCCATAGCTTCTAAAGCTGCTAATCCAAAACTTTCAGTTTCAGATGGCAAAAGAAACAAATCAGTATAACTCAAAATTTTATCAATTTCATTGCTATTTCCAAAAAAGATGACTTTTTCGAAAATGCCTAATTTTTGACATAAATTTTCCGCAACTTCTTTTTCTGGACCGTCACCAACCATCATTAATTTAGAGGGTATTTGTTGCTGAATTTTATAAAAAATTTCAATTACATCTGGAATGCGTTTTACTTTTCTAAAATTACTAATATGTGTAATGATTTTTTCATTTGCATCTGCCATAACCGAACGATGACAAGCAATAGTAGAATCTATTTTAATTTTATCCAATTCAATAAAATTTGGAATCACATGGATTTCCCGTTTTATATTGAAAAGTTTATAGGTTTCGTCTTTCAAATTTTGAGATACCGAAGTAACAACATCCGATTTATTAATACTGAAACTAACCGCTGGTTTATAGAACGGATGATTTCCAACCAAAGTGATATCTGTGCCGTGAAGGGTTGTTACCATTGGAATTTTAATCCCTTCGGCCTTCAACATTTGCTTTGCCATATACCCTGCATAAGCGTGGGGAATGGCATAATGAACGTGCAATAAATCAATTTTATAGAGTTTTACCATATCAACTAATTTGCTTGACAAAGCCAATTCATAAGGTTGATAATGAAACAAAGGATATTCTGGAACGTTTACTTCGTGATAATGAACATTGGGATTTAATAGTGCCAAACGAACAGGCTGACTGTAGGTTATAAAATGAATTTCGTGCCCTCTTCGAGCCAATTCAAGACCTAATTCTGTAGCAACAACGCCACTTCCCCCAAATGTTGGATAACAAACTATTGCGATTCTCATTTTTGAATTTTAGTGTAACGAAAGTAACGAAAATTGATTGTAGAACAATTAAACTTACGTTAAAAAATATTTAATAGTAATTATCTCTCAATTGCATCGTAAATTACCTTCTGAATATCTTCCCGAATATTCTCTTTAGATAGTTTATTTACAGTTGCTTCTGGAAAAGTTCTATTGGATAAAAAGACATATACAATTTCATTTTCAGCATCAGCCCAAGCAATTGTTCCAGTAAAACCTGTATGTCCGAAACTAATCATTGGAACACAACCACAAGTTGGACCTGAAGCACCCAATTGAGGTTTGTCAAATCCAAGCCCTCTCCTATTTGCTTCATTACAGAAATAACAAGTGTTAAAATCGTCAAAGGTTTTAGATGAAAAATATTGAATATTTCCATAATTCCCTTTTTGCAAATACATTTGCATCATCTTTGCAACATCCATCGAATTCGAGAAAATCCCAGCGTGACCGCCTACTCCACCTTCCATAGCCGCTTCCATATCGTGAACATAACCCTGAATTAATTGGTGACGGAAATACGTATCGATTTCTGTTGGTGGGATTACATTTTTATCCAATTTTGTCAATGGATTGTATAGTGTATTGTTCATTCCAAGTGAATTGTAAAAATTTTCTTGACTTAATACATCCAACTTTTTACCAGTCATTCTTTCTAAATAATCCTTTAAAATTATAAATGTAAAATCACTGTATTTGTATTCTTTTTTGAGTGATAACTTACTGTTTACAATCATTTTCATAATTGTATCGTGATAATCATTTCTAATAAATAAGCTATCAGCAACCTTTTTTGAAAATTGATCGTTACTTATTTTACTATAATATCTCGCCAAAGGAACTTTCGAACTGTCTAACGTAGCTTTGTAAAAAGGAATCCAAGCTTGAAAGCCAGCATAATGCGATAATAAATCTTTAAATGAAATTGTAGCTTTATCAGAATTTTGGAAAATTGGAAGCATATCTCCTAATTTTGTATCCAAATTCACTTTCTTTTGATCGTATAATTGCATTACATT
>CANINJ010000066.1 GCA_947468985.1 Bacteroidota bacterium | reverse complement strand
TGAAAAATAAATCTAAATATATTTTTGAAATAATTATTGCGGAAATGATACCAATCCAATGTGTGAAATAGATTGATAAATTCGTTTGTGTTTTTAATAAAACGGCAATTACAGTTCCCACAAAAATGGAAAATGAAATTACCCAACGCTGCTGAATGGTGTGTAAAGGCGCTAAAAGAAGTAGTAAAGTGCCAATCAAAAAAGCATACGCAAAAACAATAAATAATACTCTAAATGGATATAAATGAAAAAAAAAGTTGCACATAAAAACCGTTATTAAAACAATAAACAATGCAAAAATTCCAATTTTAAGAAGGTAATTTACAGCGCTTTTTGTCATAATAAAATCATCATGATGCCAATAAAAAGAGGCTTGCCTGCCAATAACCTGAACAAAACCACCAGTTGCAACCAATCCAATTACAACTCCCAAAACCACAGCAGTTGATTGCACTTGGTTGAATCCGACAAAAGTCCACAAAGAATATCCAAAAAAAACGATTGCTAAAATTTGTAAAAAAACAGGCAGCAAATGAAACAATCCCAAAGGAAAATAATGCATAAAAATTTTAGTTTTTACCCACAAATAATCTGAAATTTGAATGATATCAGGATTTGTTTTTGAGACGGCTTGTTCCTTAGTGTTTTTCGCTCCTTTGTGTTCTTCAGAAGTAGATAATTCTTGAAAAATAATATCTGCAAGAAATCGAATTGATGGCACGCCAAAATCAATTTCCGTGTCTTTATTTCTAATTCCTAAGGATTCAATTGTAGCCATAACCACTTTATTACTAACAGGTTGACCTATTTTTTCTTTGATTAAAAGTAATAGTGAGCGGGTATTTTCTTTGTGATTTTCCATATTAATTTGGGAACAAAATTTAGTTATATTTCATTTACGAAGCCTCTTGATGTGTTTCTAATTCGAATACTTCGGGGATTTCAATTTCCAATCTTTTTGGTGCTAATACACTATCGTAAGCATTTTCATATTCAGAAATAAACTTTTCAATAGTGAAATTATCAAGAATTTTTTTTCTTGAATTGATTCCCATTTGAGTTCGTAACGCATCATTCTTCAATAATTCAATTACTTTATTTCCAATATCTACATAATCTTTTGGCTTACAAATAAAACCACAATTTGCATCTAAAGCTTCAGAAACTCCGCCAACATCTGTTGCTACCACAGGGATTCCGCAACTCATAGATTCTAATATGGTATAAGGAAAACCTTCGGAAATTGAAGTTAATATTGAAATATCACCCTCCGAAAAAATTAAATTGGGTTTGTCGTGAAATCCTGCCAAAATGAAATTGTTTTTCAATCCTAATTCGTGAATCAAGGTTTCGCATTCTAAAGTATATTCTGGAACGGCGTTATTATCGCCATAAACCAAATATTTTATATTGGGGATTTCCATTTTTACAATTGCACACGATTTTATCATTGTAATAATATCTTTCAATTCAAAGATTCTAGCGGCAGCAACAACGGTTGGAATTCCTATTAAATACTCAGGTTTTGGAACTGGTTTAAATAATTCGTGATCAATTCCATTATAAATAACTTCTATATTTTTGGGATTTGCACCGTATAATTTCTCCCAAATAATATTAAATTTATTGACTGATAAAATCAAATCTGCTTTGTGATAGACTAATTCTGTAACACATTCTGATAGTTTAATTAGGAATTTTTTCAGAAAAAAAGAATATTCAGATGAATTGATTGCCAATAATCGTTCGCGAATAAAAACACCGTGTTCAGTAGCAATTATAGGCGTTCCGTACTTATATTTCAATATTAAAGCGGGAATTACAGGAAATCCCGAGATTGTTAAATGCGAAATATCTACTTTGGGAATTTCGATTGACAAAGGAATTAAAAACCGATAAAGCCATCGCATTCCAACCGTTAAATCATATAAAGAAACATCTTCATCATTCTCATTTTCAATTACTTCTGTAACAATATGACAAAATGAATTCCATATAATACTGCTTTTCATTGTTTTTTTATAATCGTTTTTTTGAAAAAATTGCCACATTTCAAAAAAGGTCATATCAAAATCATCACGATTTCTCGTTTCTGTATAAATGGAAGTTATAAATCTTTCAAAAATGGGCAAGAAAACCTCCAATATTTGAAGTTCATTGTCATTTTCTTTTCGCTCTGCAAATTCAAAATAAGGACTTCCATAATTAATAAGTTCTTGAGGTTCCAAAGGCGACCAAAGCGGCACTTGAATAACCTCTTTCACGTTTTTACTTAAATTGTATTTGGGTGTTAATTCGAGATTGGCATTTATGGAATAAAGTGTATAATCAACATTTTTAATTTTATTGCACAACATATCAGCCCAAGTGGAAACTCCCCCGCCGTTAAAAGGATAAGTACCTTCTAAAATCATTAAAACTGAGTATTTTTCTTTCACATTCATAATTTTTAGAAAACATATTTTACAGAAAAGAAGTGTTATTTTGGGAAATAAAACGTAGTCTTTATTGTATGTTTCCTAACAAATATAAATTGATAAAAGTTGGGCAAGAAATTGTTCTGATTAAAGAAGAATATATACGACAAAGTACTTAAAATTAACATCTTAAGTACTTTGATTTATATGAAGAAATAGCGTGCTTTTTTAAAACTAATCGAAAAGTGCTTCTCGTATTTTTTTTCCTATTAATAGGTTTAATTTAATTTTATAATCGTCAACCAGCCATTCACGGTAATTTTTTGAGCAATGACTCAAGCAAGTTGAATAGCGTTTCATTCGGCATTCAATATCATCGTGAAGTTCACGGGCTAAAACTTTAGCTTCTTTTAAATCTTCTGAATTATCAACGCACATTGAAGCGTGTTGTTCCAAGGATTTATCCAAGACGATTTTTGAACGTAAATTCTGAGCAATTATCTTTTTGTGTTCGTCGTCAACATCAAAAGTTACAACGGCTGTATTTTTGAATTTTTCTCTTAATTCTGGTGGCATTTGATATTTGAAAAAGAGTTCAATTTCAACATCGTCACGAAGATTTTCAAGGTAAAATTCTGGTGATTTAAATATATGTTGCCAATCAATTGGTGCGCTCCAAAGTCCGAATCGAGCGGCATTATTACCCAAATCAATTACATTAAACGTGTTTTTATTTGGTAATTTTCTTGAACCACGACCAATCATTTGATAATATAATGTCAATGATTTTGTAGCTCTATTTAGAATTATGGTTTCCACAGTAGGTTCGTCAAATCCAGTTGTCAAAATCCCAACAGATGTCAAAATTGCATCTGGTGTTTTCTTGAACCAACTCAAAATATCCTTGCGTTCTTCAGGGCTGCAGGTATTATCCAAGTGGCGAATAATATATCCAGCTTCTCTAAAAGTTTCATATACAAACAAGGAAGTATTGATTCCATTATTGAAAATCAAGGTCTTTTTACCCAACGATTTTTCGGTATATGCGTGAAGTAATTTTTCCTGCATTACCATATTTGAATACAAATCATCAGACGATTTTACGGTGTAATCTCCGTTAATTCCAACTTTTAAAGACGTTAATCCCACATCATAACTATAGGTAATTGCTTTTGCAAGAAAACCTTTGTCAATTAATGAAGCAATTGTATCTCCAACAATCAACTCATCATAATTTTCGTTCATTGGCAATTTCACATTTGAACTCAATGGCGTTGCTGTAACACCAAGAATAAATGCGTTTGTAAAGGAACTTAATAATTTTCTGAATGAGTTGTAATGTGCTTCATCAATAATCACTAAACCGATATTATCTAAATGTAATTTTTCGTCATTTATACGGTTTTTCAACGTTTCAACCATTGCCACAAAACAAGAATAATCATTTTGATCGGGCAATTCTTTGATTTTGCTGTTGATTATTTTATTTTTTACATCAAAACCTTTAAGCATTTTTGAAGTTTGCTTACACAATTCAATACGGTGCGTCAAAACAACAACTTTTTTGTCGTGCTTGGCAATATATTGTCTGACAATTTCAGAAAAAATAACGGTTTTTCCACCGCCAGTAGGCAATTGATATAATAAATGATGATTTTTTGGGGCGTTATCTAAACGCTCAAAAATAGCGTCAATGTCGCCTTGTTGATACCCATAAAGTTCTTTTTTATCTTCAATTTCAATTTCTAACTCTTTATGTGGCATTTTTTTAATTATGATTTTTGCAAAAATACACCTAAAAAAGGGTTATTCAAGCATTAAAAAAGTATAAATCATAACTATTTTTAATATTCAAATCTTTCAATAATGGCATTGAACTCATAAATATTAAACCATTCTTGTGATTCTGCTTCGGTTCTAATGGCTTCCACCCTATTTTTGAATTCATATAAAATGCCATTTGCAATCATAAAACTAATTGCTTGCTCAAAAGAATTAAGTAAACTTTTATAAAATAATTCTTGTTTTATGATTTTTTCAGCTGAAAAAGTTTGAGCAATTTCAATAGAATACAACATTACATCGGCAATAATAAATGGATCTACGCCCAACATAATAAAGTGTTTTATAAATTTCTGAGCGAGAGAACGTCTTGCTTTGGGTCTTTTGCCTCGAACAGGGAAATATTCATTGGAAACTTTGAGCTTACAATCTTGAACCAATTTATTTTCGTTTGGATTAAAAACAAAGTTATAATAGGTTTTCACAGGAAGAAACTTGTCATATAAAGTTATGATTTGCTCTTCTAATTGCTGTTTATCGAGTTCGTTTAGGTATTTTTTTAAATCTCGTTTACTCATAAAGTGTTATAATTAAAACAAAAGTAAATTACTTTTTGATTCTTTTGATATTAATCAATGATATTAGTTAATTTTGTATTTTTAAATTTATAAAAACAAATGCTTAAAACTTTCAAAATCATCGCTATCCTTGAAGGAATATCTTATTTGGTATTATTTTCAAATATGATTATTATAAAACCAACAGATTTCGTTTTATATCACAAATTATTATACCCAATTGGAATGTCGCACGGCGTACTTTTTATTGGATATGTTGCTATGGCAATTTTATTAAAGAGATCTCAAAATTGGAATTTTATCAGTTTGGGATTCATATTATTAGCATCGCTTCTACCTTTCGCAACCTTTTTCATTGAAAAAAGATATTTAAAAAATGCATAAACTAATAGAAAATATATTTGGATGGTGTGAGCCTTTATTGAAAAGTTGGGGCGTGGATGATTCAATGGCTTCCTATATTAATACTGCTTTAAACATAATTGTTTTATGCGCTTTGTCCTATTCTATCTATATCATTTTTAGGATAATTTTGGTTACAGTAATGATTTTTGTTGCAAAAAAAACCAAAACTAAATTTGATGATTTATTGGTTTCAAATAAAACGGCCAAATATATTGCTCATTTAATTCCGTTGTTATTCATCTATAAATCGGTGCCAATAATTTTAAATGACTTTACGTATTGGGAAACTGTTTTCGGGAAATTAGTTGGTGTTTATATTGTTTTATTAGTGCTTTGGATTATCAGAACTGTTTTTAATGCCCTACGAGATCATTTAAAACAAACGCCGAAATACAGTGACAAGCCAATAGATAGTTACATTCAGGTAATTATGATTGTATTATGGATTTTTGGTGTAATTATTATCGTTTCCGAAATTTTTGATATTGACACCCAAAAACTATTAGCAATTCTTGGAGCTGCCTCGGCAGTTATTATCTTAATTTTTAGAGATACAATTCTAGGATTTGTGGCAAGCGTTCAAGTTTCATTGAACGATATGGTTCGAATTGGCGATTGGATTACTTTCGACAAATTTGGTGCCGATGGGGATGTAATCGAAATTAATTTGGCTACCGTAAAAGTTAGAAATTTTGACAATACCACCACTACGATTCCTACTTACAGTATGATTTCTGATTCTTTCAGAAACTGGCGTGGAATGTTGAATTCAGATGGAAGACGGATTAAAAGGCACGTACTAATTAAGGCGAATAGTATCCGTTTTATGAATGAAAGTGAGCTTGAAAATTTGAAGAAAATTCAATTGATAAGTTCCTATATCGTTCATCGTCAAGAGGAGATTGAAAAGTTTAATTCTAAAAATAGTATTGATAAATCAATTGCCATTAACGGCAGAAATTTGACTAATTTTGGACTGTTTAGAAAATATATTACTCAATATCTTCATAATTATCCAGGTTTAAATAAAGATATGATTTTACTATGCAGACAATTGCAACCTACGCAAAACGGAATTCCATTAGAAATTTATGCCTTTTCAAATGACAAAAAATTTGAGAATTATGAATATATAATGGCCGATATTTTTGATCATATTTTTGCATCTATAAAATATTTTGATTTGAAAATTTTTGAATTATCCTCTAATTTAGATGACAAAAATCAATCCGAATAATTTATTTCAATCGGTCTGCAATGAATTCTATTTCAGTTTTTCCATGAGGTTGTGGCTTTCCATCGGCTCCAAGACTTACCATTGTGGTTGATTCAATTGTGATAATTGTCTCTCGTGTCATAATATTTCGAGCTTCACATTTTAATGTCAATGAGGAAAATCCAAATTTTACGACATCAATACCAATTTCGATAATATCGCCTTGTTTTGCAGAACTTCTAAAATTAATTTCTGACATATGTTTGGTTACAATCCTGGAATTTTCCAATTGTATTATGGAATAAAGCGCTAATTCTTCATCAATCCAAGCCAATAGTTTCCCTCCAAATAGTGTTCCATTAGGATTTAAATCTTCTGGTTTTACCCATTTTCTTGTGTGAAATCTCATTGTATATTTTTTTCAAAATTACGTTTTAAATTTATATTTTTAAATAGTTTAAATAAACAATTACAATTCATATTTATTTGCATAAGAGTAAATCCTTTTTTACCTTTAAATAAAAAATGAGTGTTCGAAACCAATTCATAAAAGAATTCCGTGGGGAAGCATTAGGAACAATCACCTCTGAAACCTCATGTGAGGAATACTTTCAAAATCAAATACTTCGACCCATTTTAAAGTTACAAAACGACCTTTTTATTGAAATTTTTAAAAACTATATTCTAAAAAGCAAAGCCAATTTTGAAACTTTCACTATTGATAAAAAAATGAAATTCATTGAAAACAGCATTCAAAACGACATGAAATTTCGAAGTTTGCTAAACGGGATTGTACTTGGTATTTTCACTACAGATGACTACATATTATATTCCCAAAATGCCTCTGCCCTAAACAAACGAATTGCAACCATGGTAATCGAACGACTAAAAAGCCAGATTCAGCTCTTTGATTTGATGTGATTGAATAAATTTTGTAAAAAAACCCTAACTAATTGATTTTCAATCGTTAGGGTTTTAATTTCGCGGAGAAAGAGGGATTTGTTTATTTTTATAAACAACTCTAAAACAGCACTTTAAAAAGCGATTTGTTTTAGTGACACCTCAACTGACACCTTTTATGTGGATAACTAAATAAACCTAAATTCAATATTCAAATATAAGGATAATTACTTGATTAATAACGCATCAAGACTAAAAAATGAACTAGTTATTTAATATTATATTTTCCTATTATGGTTAAAATTTAGAATGAGGTTTTATCCATATTTTAGCCGATTATTAGGGGAAGAACCTGTTCTAATTTTAGACCGCTGAATACACTGAACTCTTCTACTGTTACAAACTCATTCTCGAGCTTGTTTAGCTCCTTTCTGACTTTTTGTAAAAGTCTTATACTTTGCCGGTAACTCTTTCCTGTTATGCGTTGTATGTCCTTTGGATAGATACACAACCGTTTACTCTCATTTTTCATACACTATCTATAGCTTTGACTAGGCTTTGAGTACAATAATGGTACAACCCTATCAATTTGTATTAGGTTATAAAATTAGTGAATATTCTCTTCCCTTTTTGAGTGACATTTATGTTTATAAATGACATTTATACCACTGTATGACATATTGAACACTGCATTGTTCTAAACTACTACTTTAAGTGTAATATTTGTTAGAAAATCATTCAATATTTAGTTGCAACGAGCATTCGTAATGATGAAAAAAAGTAAATTATTAATTTAAAATTTTAGGAATTATGGCAAGACAGAAAGGCATAATTAAGTTAAAAGGTACCATTGGAGGTATTACTTTTTACAAAACCCAAGATGGACATTTGGCCAGAGAAAAAGGCGGTATTGAAGCAAGTAGAATTGCTAGTGATCCTGCGTTTCAAAGAACTCGGGAGAATGGTTCTGAGTTTGGAAGAGCTGGAAAGGCTGGGAAGATTTTGAGAACTTCTTTGAGAGCGTTGCTTTTAAATTCTGCTGATGGTAGAATGGTGAGCCGATTGACTCAAAAGATGATTAAAGTTATCCAAGCGGATTTGGTTAGCATTAGAGGAATGCGAAATGTGATTGATGGTGAAGCAGAATTGCTTCAAGGATTTGAATTTAATATTCGTGGGAAATTGGGGACCAGTTTGTTTGCTCCTTTTGTAGGCGCAATTGACCGTGTTACTGGAACTATTTCTGTGGATATTGCTCCATTTATTCCTGCCAATATGATTGCGGCTCCAACCGGAACGACGCATTTCAAAATTACCTCAGCTGGGACAGAAGTTGATTTTGAAGCGGAAACTTTTGTTGAAGCGCATACAGAAACTGCGATTCTTCCATGGGATAACACTTTGACAGTTGCCATTTTGCAAGAAAATGCGGTTACTGCGGCAAGTACAAAACCATTGTTTTTGGCTTTGGGAGTGGAGTTTTTCCAAGAGGTAAATGGACAAATGTACCCATTGAAAAATGGTGCCTATAATCCATTAGCATTGGTTTCTGTTAGCGGAATGTAAGATGGTTTTAGTGTTGAATAGGACTTATTTTCCTGAAGGAACGCAAGG
>CANINJ010000065.1 GCA_947468985.1 Bacteroidota bacterium | reverse complement strand
TGATATTTTATACGAAGGGAAAGAAGCTAAAAAAGTTTTCAAAAAACTAACTGATAAATTAGATTAATCATGACCGAAAGATGGAAATATCAATTGAAAACAGGTGGTTTTTGGGGTGTATTTATGATTGTTTTCACAACCGTATTTGCATTAAAAGAAAAACCATTTGCCACACAAATCGCCGATTCAAATTTTTATATTAGAGCTGCTGGATTTTTACTTTTCGGGGTTTTTGCTTTAGGATATTCAAGTTGGAAATCAAAAACTAAAAGAGAGAGCAAGCAATAAGTTCATACGTTTATTTGATCCGAATAAAGTAACGTAGTATTTAGATTGTACATGTGACAATTTTTGAATATTTACCTCATTATAGGCATAAAACAAAAAAGGAAGATATTTAGGTATTAAAACCTTGTTCAAACAAACCAACAACAACGTTAGAACACGCAGCCAGTGTCTTGATTTATACTAATATCGACACACAACATACCTAAGTCACTATATTTAATAGCTGTCACAGTATGGTTGAACGTTAATTTGATATTTGGTTTAAATTGAGGTTAATCCACTTGGAATAGCAGGGTGAAAAACGCTAAATCTTTATTGAAAGACTATTCCAGAGAAGTTCCAGAGATATTTGAGTTTTGAGATAGAAAATTCAAATACTTTGATTTACTTTAACCACCGCATTATCTATAGTTAAATCTTACAGGAATTTTTTGTGCTGAAAAAATATTTAATCACTCTTTGTGCATCCTTCGGTTTCCATTTATTAATTGAATTTATGTAATATTAAACGCTAACCAATATTTAAATGCATTATTTTCTTATCTTCAAAATTTCCATTTTCTCCTTTTTTTCTCTACAAAACTTCACAAATAAACATAAAAAATTTCCATTTGCTCGCTTTTTCCAACTTATTAAGGCGATAATTTACCTTAAAAAGCCTATTTTTTTTCTAAAATAACGGAGAGAAAAATACGGTTATTCACGTATATGACCGTTTATTCCCAAATACGCCCGTTTATTACTTGGCTTTTTTATTAGCAATTATTTTAAATTAAGTTTGCCAATATAAACAAATTGTTTTTATAATATATTATATATGTGTATTTTTTTAATGTTTTTAATTAGCCCGTTATTGAAAGTTTTTTGGTTTGATTTTAGATAAAAGAGACCATAACTACAGTAATTATTAATTATCAATAAATAAAATCTGATGTGCAGGCAGATGTCCTTTGTGCTAACTAATATTTTAATACTATGAAACTGCTATTTTAACATTTACCTTTTATCAATTGACTTTTAAAATAATTAAACAAGATTGGAAACAATACGACAAGTAGAAATACCGACCCTCTTTTTTAGTTAGAGTTAATGATGTAAGAATTATTATCCAAAAAATCAGAAATTAATATGCCTCAATACCTTTTACAAATTCCGTACAAATTAAGTTGTATAAAAAATAACCATTAAAATAAATCAATATAAAGCTAAATCAAAAAAGGCAATTTAGCTTAATCCCTAGATGTTTTTATTATCTCCGTTTCGCAATTAAATAAATCATTATGAAAAAAAAATTATTATTAAGTATTGTAACCGTTATCCTATTACTTTTTGCAAGCAAGAGTTTTGGTCAGACATTAAATTTAGGCATCCTTGAATCTTTTGAAAATTATACAGGAGCAGGAGGGGTTGCAAATTCAGGCGGAACTGTTAACGGTGATGTTGGCACAAATTTAGGGGTAATTAGCGGATTTACTTCGCCACTTTATACGGGAAACACATACAATGCCAATGCTTTAACTGCTCAGGCTCGCTATGATTTATTGAGATTATACATTCATCTTAATGCTCTTTCTGTTAATTTTCCTGACGCTTTTAACCCTGTTTCTTCCCCCGCTCATGGTGCTGCTTTTGGTGGCGAAACACTTGTACCAGGAGTTTATTCAATAGGTAGCGCGGGATCTATAACAGGAGCTCTTACTCTTAACGGAGGTGGAAATCCTAATGCTGTCTTTGTGATAAAAATGAACGGAGCATTGACAATAGATGCCGGCGCAACGGTTAGTTTAACTAATGGTGCGAAATCTTCTAATGTTTTTTTTATTGTTAACGGAGCGATTTCTGTTGCGGCAGGAGCAAATGTAAAGGGAACTCTATTTTCAAAAGCAGGTGCTGTAGGTCTTGGCGAAAATGTTATTCTTGAAGGAAGAATGCTTTCCTTAGCTGGCGCACTAACTATGGGAGTTGGTTCTAGTGCCACTATTCCGCCTTTGCCTTGTACCATTCCAATTTTCTGCGAAAGTAGTTGCGCTCCAGCTCCCGCTGTTGATATTTTAGGAGTTCTTTCAGGCTTTGCTCTATTTGCTAGTGCCGGCAGCATAGGGAATACGGGTATATCTGGAATTAACGGAATTATTGGTACCAACGCGGGAACCATAACTGGTTACACAGATGGAACTCATATCGGAACTCAACAGATTGCAAATACGCTAACAGCTCAAGCGGCTGCAGATTTAGATACTGCTTATATCGCCCTTATGGCTATGACCCCTTCAGCAACACATACAGCGTCTTTTCTAAACGAAACGCTTGCTCCTGGGGTGTACCATATACCGACAGCTGGGGCTCTAGGCGGCGTTATTATTCTTGATGCTGCCAATAATCCCAATGCAATATTTGTTTTTAGATTTGCTGGCGCCTTTAATATAGCGGCAGCATCAAAAATCATTTTAACTAATGGTGCGCGTCGATGTAATGTTTTTTGGCTTGGAGGAGCTGGAGTTGCGACTGGCGCTCTTAATATAGGTGCTGCTTCTGAATTACAAGGAACATTTATTTCTCATGGTGGAGCTTGTAACTCAGGAGGCAGCGTATTTATGGCAGGAAGACAACTTTCTACACTAGGAGCAGTTAATACTAATACAGCTGTAATTTATAATAATCCAGAATGTGTAACTTCTAGAAGTTTAAACGATGCAGTTATAGTTGCAGTAGCAGATAATTTAACTGTAGCAGGAGGTGCAAGTACTACTTCGGTGTTAGCCAATGATACCTTTAACGGTGTTGCAGCTACAACAACCAACGTTATTTTATCCGTAGTTTCTATTAGTTCACAACTTACATTAAACTCAGATGGTACAGTCACAGTTAGCCTGGGAACTTCGTCAGGAAATTACTCTTTAACGTATTCCATTTGTGATATATCAATACCTACAAATTGCACTACGATCTCATCTACCATTACGGTGGCGAATGCGGCAAGTGTTGGAGGAACAACTAATGGAAATCAAACTATATGTAAAGATTCAACTCCTGGTGATTTAACGATTTCTGGACAAACAGGAAATGTGATTAAATGGCAAAAATCTATTGATTTACTATTTACCTCTCCAATAGATATTTTAAGTACTTCAACTACTTTAACGGGTATTTTAATTGGAAATATATCCGAAACTGCCTATTTTAGAGCAGTAATTCAAGATGGTAGTTCTCCTGAGCAATATTCTACTATTGCGATTGTTACAATTCCATCAACTACTTGGGATGGTACTTCATGGAGCAATGGAGCGCCAACTATTATTACTACTGCCTTCATAACAGGGAATTATTCAGTAACAGCCAACATATTAGCTTGTACTTTGACTGTTTCTAATGGCGTGATTGTAGATATACCTTCGGGAAGTAATGTTACGCTTTATGGTAAATTAACTGTTAATGCAGGAAGTAGTTTTACTTTGAATAGCAATTCCAATTTAATACAACAAACAGCCGCGGTTAATACAGGCGACATTACGGTGAAGAGAATGTCATCTCCCATGTATAGATTAGATTATACTTTGTGGTCATCTCCTGTTTCCGGAACACAAACATTATTGAGTTTCTCACCACAAACATCTAATATTTCGCCTTCAAATGTTCGTTTTTATTCCTATAATACAGCATATAATCAATATAATTCAGTAGATCCAGCAACAACTGTTTTTGAAGAAGCAAAAAGTTACTTGATTAGAAGTCCTAATAATTGGATTTCTTATAATGTTGGTTTGTCGCCTGCTCCACAACAATTTACAGGGACTTTTACTGGCGTGCCAAAAAACGGAACTATTCCATTTACTATGTCAAACGCTGGTACTAGCTTTAATGCTATTGGAAATCCATATCCATCTGCAATCTCATTAGATAGTTTTATAACGAATAACAGTAATGCTATTGAAGGCACATTGTGGTTTTGGAGAAAATTCAATGAAGACAATAATCTAGTTTCTTACAGTACTTGCACCACTGTAGGTTGTACTACAAATAACAACGCTACTTATATTGATAGCGATTTTATTTCTGTAGGTCAAGGTTTTATAGTAAAAGCTAAAGTGGGGCAAAGTAACTTAAATTTTACTAACGCAATGCGATCAAGTGGAAATGTAAATCAATTCTTTAAATATACTGCTTCAACTGTAGATCGATATTGGTTAAAAATGACTAGCACGGCGAATAAAAGTACGGGGCAAAACTTAATTGCTTATATCCCAACTGCAACTAATAATTACGATAACGGGCTAGACGGATTGTATCTTAATGAATCGTCAGTTGCTTTTTATTCTAAAGCTGCATCACAAGAGGTTGTAATAAATGCAAGACCAAGTTTTGATATTACTGATATAATTCCGTTACATTATAAATCTAATGTTGCTGACACGTATACTTTTTCATTAAATCAAAAAGAAGGAATTTTTGAAGAAACACAAGCAGTTTTTTTAAGAGATAATTACAATAATATCGTTCAAAATTTGACACTTGGTAATTATACATTTAGTTCTGTTGCAGGAACATTTTCTGATCGTTTTGATATTATTTATCAAAACCTGCTTAGCAATAACAATCCAACATTAGATGCTAAAAAAATAATAATTTACAATAAGGATCAAACAACCTTCATTAACTCAGGGCAGATTACAATGGATTCTATAAAAATATTTGATCTTCAAGGTCGATTATTATTTAGTAAATCTAGTATTAATGATACTAAAACAAGCCTGAATTTAAATTTTAATAACCAAGTAGTATTATTTCATGTTACCTCTCAAGATGGTGATACCATAATCAAAAAAGTAATTAACTAAATTATGAAAAATATATATAAAATTGTCATAGTATTCTATTTTCTGTTTTTAAATTTAATCACTTTTGCTCAAGGTGGTCCTGGAGATGAGAACAATATTGGAAGTTCCAATTTAGAAGGAGGTGACACACCGACAAGTCCAATTAATAGTCAATTATGGATACTAATTCTAATAGGTGTAATGTATTCTTTTTTTATAATAAATAGAAACCGTCAAATAAAAAAAATTAAATTAACATCTAGATAATTTTTGGAGTAATCCCAATTAGGTTTACAAAAAAGACTGAAATAATTCAGTCTTTTTTGTATGTTAAGCTTTTATATTAAAAGGATTTACATATTTTCTTCTGTCATATTCTAAAACATTACGGTAAAATAAAATTAATTTGAACTACAAATTAATTGTGCTACACCCCAAGAAACAAGACGAAACTTTTACGTGTTTTAAGATAAAAAAATATCCATTTTATCCAATAAAACACCAAAATGAGTCTGCCGCCTTATTATAACCAAAGATTCACAAATTTATTAGTGATTATTTAAAAAACCTTGAATTTTTAAATAATCAGTGTTTAATCCTAAATAATGACTGAAAATATTTTTTCTATTTAAAGAAGATCCGTAAGAAAAAATCATATAATTTATCCGACAACATTGATTAATATTTTAAAATTACATTATCTCACAATTACGCCATCAACAAATAAAATAGGCACTTCTTCTACATTTTTTTCTGAAATGGAATTGGCTTTAAAGATGAATTTCTTGTCGTATAAGGTATTTCCAATAAAGAAAGTAACCATAAATTCATTGTTGAGCGTGGTTACACTTTTTTCAAGCATTTCAACTTTCACCACTGAAACTGCAGGAATTTCCACAAAAGCATGACGCAAAAGCGAGGTTTTTTTCATTTCCCCATCAATAGTTCCAAAAGCTTTGGAAACTACCATTACGCCCTCAAGGTTAAAATCGCTATCGTTTACCAAATAGATATACCAGACTTTTTCCATAAAATCGTCGCTCCATTCTTGAACGGCAGCTACGAATACATTTTCAACGGTGGGGATTACGATGTCTTTTTTCATTTTGAGATGATAGATGATAGACTAAGAGATAATAGACGGATAATGTCTTTCATCTATCCGTCTATTATCTATTTTCTTTTATATACTTGCTTTGAATTGTTCTAAAAATCGCACATCATTTTCGTAAAACATACGAATATCGCCGATTTGATAGAGCAACATTGCGATGCGTTCAACGCCCATTCCGAAGGCAAAACCGTTGAATTCATTGGTGTCGATGCCGCAATTTTTCAGTACATTTGGATCTACCATTCCGCAACCTCCAATTTCTAACCAACCAGTTCCTTTTGTAATTCGGTAATCGGTTTCGGTTTTCAATCCCCAATAAATATCAATTTCCGCACTTGGTTCTGTGAAGGGAAAATAGGACGGACGCAAGCGAATTTTCGATTTTCCGAACATTTCTTTGGTGAAATACAACAAGGTTTGTTTTAAATCGGCAAAGGAAACGTCTTTGTCAATATACAAGCCTTCAACTTGGTGGAAAATACAGTGAGAACGCGACGAAACGGCTTCATTTCGGAAAACTCTTCCTGGAGAAATCGTACGAATTGGCGGTTTATTGTTTTCCATATACCGAACTTGCACGGATGAGGTGTGTGTTCGCAGTAAAATATCGGGGTTGGTTTGTATAAAAAAAGTGTCCTGCATATCTCTCGCCGGATGGTATTCTGGCAAGTTTAATGCGGTAAAATTATGCCAATCGTCTTCAATTTCTGGCCCTTCAGAAACGTTGAAACCGATGGTGGAAAAGATGTCGATAATTTGGTTTTTGACCAATGAAATTGGGTGACGAGAACCGATAACCAAAGGCTCAGACGGACGCGTTAAATCGCCATATAAACCTTTGATTTCTATTTTACTTTCAAGTGCTTCTTGGATTGTTTTTATCTTTTCTTCGGCAGTAGTTTTCAGTAAATTGATTACTTGTCCAAACTCCTTTTTTTGGTCGTTTGGCACCAATTTAAATTCAGCAAAAAAGTCGTTTAAAAGTCCTTTTTTTCCTAAAAATTTAATGCGAAAAGCTTCTAATTCGGCTACGTCTTGAGTTTGAAAAGCGTGTGCTTCGCCAATATATTCTTTTATCTTATCTGTCATTTTCATTCAATAATTGAAGTGCAAATTTAAGTAAAAAGTTGTAAGTTGTGGGTTGTATGTTATAAGTTTTTCAAGTAAATCGACAAACTTTAATCAACAAGTTCTTTTTCAAGAAAATAATTAACAATGGCTTCTTTCATCAAAACCGATTGTTCTCCAGCTTTTAAAGGCGGTAATTCCTCTTTTACTTTGTAATGTGGCCAACCGTCAACATCTACATAATCAAATTCATAATACCCGTAAGGCTCTAATAATCTGCAAATTGCAATGTGCATCAGGTTCAGTTTTTCGTCTTTTTTGTAGGCTTGGTGAATTTTCCCCAATTCCTGAACACCAATTAAATAAATTATGGCATCTAAATCTAAATCTTCGCCTTGTGAAAATTGATTGGAAAGTATATTTACAAGCTGTTCCCAGCGTTCTTTGAGTTGTATATCTCTTGACATTTCTTAATTATGAATTATGAGTGATAAATTATGAGTTCTGAAATCTGAAATTATTTCGGTAAAGATACCAACATAATTCTTTTATCTTTGCTCTTTATACTTTTCTCTTTATTTATATGAGTTATTTAGATATTTTTCTTGGGGTTTTATTAATTTATGGAATTGTCCGTGGCATTTGGAATGGTTTTTTCATAGAATTGGCTTCGTTTGTTTCGCTTCTAATTGGGATTTATGTGGCGATAAAATTCTCCTATTTAATGAAGACGTATGTTGGAAGTCACGTTTCTTGGAATCCAAAAACCATTCAAATAGTAGCTTTTATAATCACTTTTATATTGGTTGTAATTGGGATTTCATTATTGGCTAAATTCCTAACTAAGATGGCAAATTTAGCCAGTTTGGGAATTGTAAATAAAGTAACAGGAGGCGTTTTTGGACTTTTAAAAACAATTTTAATCTTAAGTATTTCCTTAAATTTATTCCAAAAAATAAATGTGAATTACACTTTCGCAGAGAAAGCAACTATCGATAAATCCTTGTTTTACTACCCAATTCAAAAAATAGCTGCCATAATTTATCCATCTGTAGAAGAATGGTATAAGGAAATTAAGGTAAAATCTGATAAATAAACGCCTTACTTCAATCTCTTAATTGCGCTTTTTTCAATCCAACCTTCGTTTCCGTCTGTCAGTTGAATTTTATCCCAATTGTCTAAGCTTTCAATCACATAAACTTTCGTTCCTTCGTGTATTACAAAAGCATCTGTAGCTCCATTTTTGGGTTCGTTTTTCACGGATACAACTTCAGAAAATACAATTGCTGGCTGGTCGTTATTGTATTGATTTTTTTCAAAAATAGCAGCCGCAACACTCACAATTAACAGCAACATTCCAAAGAACATTCCAAAGAAAAACAATCTTTTTGAAACCGTAATTTGTGAAAAATAGTAGCCAATAAAAAACAATAAAAACAAAAATGATAACCCAACAGCAATTCCTCCCCAAGTATTGTAATGAAAGGTGTTAGTGAAATCTTGAATCAGTTTATTGAAACCTACTTTTTCAACTGTTTTTATGTCGTCAATTTGTAGTTTTTGAGCAAATTTAAGGTTGTTTTGAATTTCAGCATCGTTTGGATTCAACAACAATGCTTTTTCATAATTGTAAATTGCAGGGGCTACTTTATTCAATTTGTAATAGCAGTTTCCAATATTAAAATACAACTCTGCCGATTCCTTTTTCGTTCTAAAAATGCTTTCATAAGCCGTAATTGCTTCTTGATATTTCCCTTTTTGATACAATGCATT
>CANINJ010000064.1 GCA_947468985.1 Bacteroidota bacterium | reverse complement strand
CAATTAAAGACAAATGTCCTTCATGCAATGCGCCCATTGTTGGGACAAATCCAATAGTAGTTTTTGAATTGGAAATTTGTTTTAGATGCTCTATTAAAGCTACTTGTCTGTCGAAAATGAGCATGTTGTTTTGTTGAAATATTGTGCAAACTTAAGATTTTAGTTATAAACTGCATAAATTTTTGTAAATTTGCATGTTTTTTATTTACAATAAGTAATACCGAATTTTAATATGGAAGATAAGAGGATATTGTATGTATCATCTGAAGTAGTGCCCTACTTAGCTGAAAACGAGGTTTCTCTAATGTCTTATGATGTGCCAAAAATGGTAAACGATCAAGGCGGACAGATTAGAATTTTCATGCCAAGATATGGCAATATCAATGAAAGAAGACATCAATTGCATGAGGTAATTCGGTTGTCTGGGATGAATTTAGTGGTAAATGATTTGGATATGCCATTGATTATCAAGGTGGCTTCTATCCCAAAAGAAAGAATTCAGGTATATTTTATTGACAACGACGAATATTTCAAAAGAAAAGCAACTTTTACAGATGAAGATGGAGTTTTATTTCCAGATAATGACGAACGTGCTATTTTCTTTGCAAAAGGAGTCGTAGAAACGGTGAAAAAACTGAATTGGGTTCCCGATATTATTCACGTTCATGGATGGATGGCTGCAATGTTGCCAATTTATTTGAAACATTATTATAAGGACGAAGCTTTATTTTCAGATACAAAAATCATTACTTCTGTTTATAGTCAATCATTTGAAGGTACGTTAAACCCCGAAATGATTAATAAAATTAAATATGATGGCGTTCCTGAGTCAAGTGTTTCCAACTTAGAAAATCCTGATTATGAAAATATAATTAAAGCAACAATTACACATTCTGATGCTGTGATTATTGCCACTGAAAACTTGTCTCCAAGTTTAACAAAATTTATAGAATCTTCAGAAAAACCTTTTTTACCTTTCACACCGAAAGACAAGTTCGCCGAAGTGTACACTAACTTCTACAAGGATTTAGTTAAATAATAATATTTTTTAAATAAATATGCAAAATAATTCTTTTTTTAAATTACTTTTTTTAGTTAGTATTGTTTCTTTTTTTGCTTCTTGCGATAAAGATTTTAATGAGATTGGTTCAGATGTTGTTAATAACGATCATTTTGGACTTATTCAGGATACCACAAAAACTGTTATCGCTTATAACCAAGCTACGGGCTCTGTTGAAACAAGCAATCTTCTTATAAATTCACTTGGATATTATAACAATCCGTTTTTTGGAAAAACAAGAGCAAGTATAGTGTCTCAGGTTTTATTAGACACTGTAAATCAAACTATTGGGTCTTTGCCAACAGTTACAAAAGTAGAGCTTTCATTGCCTTATTTTAGCCATTTAGTTTCGACCGATGCAACTACGGGCAACCATACTTATGAATTGGATTCTGTTCATGGATATGTTACAACGGATAGTAAAAAAGTATTTAACAAAATTAAATTGAGTGTTTACGAGTCTAATTATTACTTAAGAGATTACGATGCTTCTTTAGGGTTTCAAAATGCTCAAAAGTATTATTCAGGAGCTACATCAGATTTTGATGCCAACAAAAATCCGAATCGTTTAAATGACGATACTGATGCGAGTCAAAACGATGCATTTCTTTATAGTGCCGATGAAATAAAAACTTACAAAACTGTTGATGGCGTTGAAGTTGTTGATACAAGATCAGTTCCAGGAATGCGTTTGAAACTAAGAAATCAATTTTTTCAAGATAAATTATTTGGAGCTGGTGCTTCAGGAAAATTCATAAACAACAATGTTTTTAAAGAATATTTCAGAGGTTTATATTTTAAAGCTGACAATTCCGCATCATCTTCTAATGAAGGAAGTTTGGCTTTATTAAACATTAGATTAGGGAAAATAATCGTAACCTATAATGTAACAGTAACAAGTTCTACAGGAGTAGAAACAATAAAAGAAAAAAAATTCGGAATTAGCTTAGGTGGAAGTTCTGTTAATTTGTTAGAAAACGACTATAATACTCAGTATACATCCGGTGTTACTTCAAATGCAAATGCAACAACTGGTGGATATAATTTGTATCCAAAAGGAGGCGAAAGTTCAATGGCAATAATTAAACTTTTCGGCGAAGATATTCGAGGTTATTATACCAATGGAGTTGCGCCAAATGTTCCAAATGGAATTCCTGACGAATTAGATGATTTAAGACACCCTTTTGACGGACAAAAACTCTTAGTTAATGAAGCTAACCTTACTTTTTATGTTGACAAAATTAAAATGACTGGTGCTTCTGAACCAAACAGAATTTATTTGTATGATTTAAATAATCATCGCCCAATTATTGATTATTATATTGATAATTCAGTAGCTTCAAATGCAAAACTTAACAAAAATATTCACGGTGGAATTCTTGAAAAAGAAACGGCGAGTTCAATTGTTGACAAACGTGGAATTAAATATAAAATAAGACTAACAAATCATCTTATAAACTTGATTAGTAAGGATTCAACAAATGTTAGATTAGGATTAGTAGTTACAGAATCTATAGTAAACAATACAAATTCTCAACTAAAAAACACTACAACTGGAGTCAATCCATTTAGCAAAATCCCAACAGCCTCTGTTATTAATCCTTTAGGAACTGTTTTGTTTGGAAATAATATTCCAACAGTAGATCCAAATTATGCTAAAAGATTAAAACTTGAAATATATTATACAAAGCCAAATTAGAATAAATTATTAATACCAAATAAAAAAAACATGTGCGGAATTGTAGGTTATATCGGATTTAGAGAGGCATATCCAATTGTAATAAAAGGGTTGAAAAGACTTGAATACAGAGGATATGACAGTGCAGGTATTATGCTTTTTGATGGAAAAGATCTTAAAGTTTCTAAAACTAAAGGTAAAGTTTCTGATTTAGAAGAAATATCTTCAAATGAAATTACGACCAATGGTACTATTGGAATTGGACATACTCGTTGGGCAACTCATGGAGTTCCTAATGATGTTAATTCTCATCCACATGTGTCAAATTCAGGAAATCTTGTTATTATACACAATGGAATTATAGAAAATTATGCTCCATTAAAAAAAGAATTAATAAATAGAGGATATGTTTTTCATTCTGATACTGACACAGAAGTATTGGTAAATCTTATTGAAGATGTTCAGAAAAAAGACAATTTAAAACTTGGTAAAGCTATGCAAATTGCTTTGAATCAAGTTGTAGGGGCTTACGCAATTTGCGTATTTGACAAAAAAAAACCTGATGAAATTGTTGTGGCTCGATTAGGAAGTCCATTAGCAATTGGCGTGGGTGAAAACGAATATTTTATTGCTTCCGATGCTTCACCATTTATAGAATATACTTCAAATGCTATTTATCTTGAAGATGAAGAAATGGCAATTGTGAGATTGAATAAACCTTTAAAAATTAGAAAAATTAAAGATGATTCATTAGTAGATCCTTATGTTCAAGAATTACAAATGAATTTGGAGCAAATTGAAAAAGGGGGTTACGATCACTTTATGCTCAAAGAAATATTTGAGCAACCAAGCGTTATAAAAGATACTTATAGAGGAAGGCTTCACGCAAGTAAGGGCATGATTCTTATGGCAGGTATTGAAGATAATTTAGAGAAATTTTTGAATGCTGAGAGAATTCTTATTGTAGCTTGTGGAACTTCATGGCACGCAGGTTTAGTAGCAGAATATATAATCGAAGAATTTACAAGAATCCCTGTTGAAGTTGAATATGCTTCAGAATTCAGATATAGAAATCCAATTATAAATAAAGGTGATGTAGTTATTGCCATTTCTCAATCTGGCGAAACCGCTGATACTCTTGCCGCTATTAAATTAGCCAAAGAAAGGGGGGCATTTGTATTCGGAGTTTGTAATGTTGTGGGGTCTTCAATATCTAGAGAAACTAATGCAGGTGCTTATACTCATGCTGGTCCAGAAATTGGAGTTGCATCTACAAAAGCATTTACCACACAAATTACTGTTTTAACAATGATTGCGTTGCGAATTGCGAAAGCAAAAGGAACAATGTCAAATTCAGATTTCCACAGATATTTACAAGAATTAGAATTAATTCCAGAAAGAGTTTTGGAAGCCTTGGAAACAAATGATAAAGCAAAAGAAATTGCAGCTATTTTCAAAGATGCACCAAATTGTCTTTATTTAGGGAGAGGGTATAATTTTCCTGTTGCTTTAGAAGGTGCTTTAAAATTAAAAGAAATTTCTTATATTCACGCAGAAGGTTATCCAGCTGCCGAAATGAAACACGGGCCAATTGCATTGATTGACGAACACATGCCAGTAGTTGTTATTGCTCCAAAATTAGGTCATTATGACAAAGTAGTGAGTAATATTCAAGAAATTAAATCCCGAAGTGGAAAAATCATTGCAATTGTAACTAAAGGCGATACTCAAGTTCGTGATTTAGCTGACTACGTAATTGAAATTCCTGAAACTGCAGATGCGCTTTCGCCATTAATTACAACTATTCCTTTACAATTATTGTCTTACCATATTGCCGTTTTAAGGGGTTGTAACGTAGATCAGCCTAGAAACTTAGCAAAATCGGTTACGGTAGAATAATTAAAATATATTTCAAATAATAAACCCAAAGAAGGCTTCGTAAAAAGTATTCTTTGGGTTTTATTTTGTGAACTATTTAAAAAAAATCCCATCTCGTAAGAACGGATGGGATTGTTTAAAGAAATTAAGAAATTAGTTTTTAATTATTCTCTTCGTTACACTTTGATTATCAGATGAAATTTTCACGAAATAAATTCCAGATGAAATTGAAGATAAGTCTAATAAAAATTGACTTGGATTGTTTTGAAATTCAGATTTTGAATATACAATTTTTCCTGTTAAATCATAAACATCAATTATTTTAGGTGTAATAGTACCCATAGAAACATTAAAAATTCCTTTTGATGGAATTGGATATATTGCTATATTGTTCATCTCAAATTGATGATTCGCCAAAGTTCCTTCTATTACAAAATCATCAACGACAACTCCAAGTTTATTTTCACTTTGATCTGAGTGGAAAACAATTCTAAAAATTACATTGGCATTTCCAATAAGTGAATTTAGAGGATACGAATATTCTTTTAATGATAAATCTGGAGCCGTGAGTGGACTTGTCCATTGTGCGCCTGGGCAATTATAACAATCAGTCCCTACAGTTTGAGCAGTTCTGTTACTATTGTACCAAGTTGGCCCTTGAGTCCCTAAAACATCCCATGTTTGACCAAAATTTAAAGAATACTGAACATAAACGATATCCCAATTAGGCTCTAAATCAAAAGCCATTTTAAATTTAATTACTGGATTTGTAATGTATGAAAAATCATAACATTGTGAAACCAAGTACGCTTTTGTTTCATCAGGATAGTTACCAGAAAAACTTGTTGTATAAACGTTTCCAGAACCAGAAGCTAAAGTGCCAGCAACTCTAACTCCTCTTTGCCATTGACTTGTGGTAAGTCCATCAGTATAGGTAAGAAGATTTGAAGTTGGGGTCTCAAATGTATTTACAACACCTGCCGTTCCTGAATCATTAACATAAAAAGGAGTAGCTCCTTGATTATTATCAGGGAAAGCATCACCTGTTGTTGTTGTTGTTACATTTAAAGAATAAGATCCTCTTGATGTAATTGTAAAAGCAGGTAAATCGATACTTTGTGTTGTTGCTGGAGCCAAAGAGCCATTCCAAGTGAAATTTTGGGGAGTTTCATTATAATTATAGGCTACTGAAACTGATGAAATTGTTGATGAACCATTATTCTTTACAGTTATTTGAGGAGAAATAAGTCCTCCACAAGCGATTGTTCCTGTTGGTGATTGAATTCCAACAAATTTCACATCATTTGTTGGCACTTGTACTGGAATGTCACATTGCCAAACCCCTCTTCCGTAAGTACCCGCAATAATTTTAGAGTCATCTAAATTTATTTCTAAATCGGCTACAGAAGTATTAGGCAAATTCATTTCAAAAGCTTCCCAAGTTGTCATAGAATCATCTTTGTAATAAACTCCAAGAGTTGTCCCTACGTAAAGTGGGTTTAAAGTATGTCTTCCTTGGTGAACTATTATGTTTTTTCCAACAGCAGGAAGTCCAGATGCAATTACCGAAAAAGCAGTTCCTCCATTTGTTGAAATAAAAGCATTACCTGAAGTTCCTTTTGTAGTAATATATACAATGTTACTATTAGAATAATTAACAGAAATTGATGTAATAGCTGAAGTAGCTGCATAAACTTGAGTAAAAGTTACTCCTCTATTTGTACTTTTATATAAAATATATGGACCAGGGCTAGCTTGAGTTCCGGATTTTGAAACATACATAATATTGTCATTACTTGGGTCAACAGATACATTTTGGATAGTTGCTGTTGCTGTTCCAATTGCTGCAGGATTTTGCTTCACCCAAGCACCATTCGTTAATTTATATAAGTTTGTATACCCCGCAAAAATTTCTCCTACAGAATTAGCTCTAAGTGGTGTAACCCAATCCCCTGTTTCTCCAGTTGGAGCAGAAACTCCTAAATTCAAAGACATTCCCGAATCAATACTTTGAAATAATGTCCCACCATTATAAACAAAGCCATAGCATTTATTGCTATTGGTTGGGTCAATTGCTGTGTCCATTCCATCACCTGCGTGGTAGCTTCTCCAAAGATTATTATTAAATATAAAACCTCCATTATCTTGAAGACCACCTGTTATTTTTGAAGCCGATTGCTTTGAAACAGATATTTTATAAAATTGACCGATTTGAGCTTGACCAATAATATCATTAAAAGTGACTCCCTTATCAGTTGAAACATAAATTCCTCCGTCACTTCCACAATACAATTTATCGCCGAAATATTTTAAAAAATGAATGTCTGCGTGAGTGAAATTTGGACTCCAAGAATTCCAATTGTTTAGTTTTGTAGCTGTTGCACCTCCATCAGTAGATTTCCAAACATTAAGACAACCCGTATATACTTCATTAGCATCAGTTTGAGAAACACATAGTGCTAAATCATACCATGCTTGGGTTGCTCCGTCAAAAATATCAGTTCCAGCTGTTAAACCTGTATTCGTAAAATTAGCTCCTCCATTGGTTGATTTATATAATCCAAGAAAAGAATCATCACTAGCTCTAGATTTTAAACAGTAAACCACCTCTGGATTTGCAGCTGTTACATCTATAATTGTTCTTCCACTCGTTGTAGATAATCCAGTTCCTATACCTGTAGTTGTAAAAGAAGTTCCTCCATTTGTTGATTTAAAAACTTTTGTAGCTGTAGTAGCATAAATAACTGTTGGGTCATTAGGTTTTAATCTTAAAGATCCCTGAGTGAAATTATATATAGGAGGTGTAGTTGTAGTTGGCAAATAAGTAGCTGTTGTCCAGGTCGTACCTCCATTAGTTGTTTTCTTAATTCCTGTACTTGTAGCACACCATAAAGTTTGGTTATCTATAGGAGAAATTACCAAATCCCCAAGACCCTGTGATGTATTTAAAACCAAACCTGTAGCACTCCAATCAACCCCTCCGTTAATAGACTTATAAACCCCTATGGAATAAGAATCAGTAGCGTCTTTATCACCAGTAGCTATATAAATAATATTTGGGTCATTATAAGCAACCGCAATTCCTGAAACACCAATTTGAGCAAATTCTTCAAATAGTGGCACCCAAGTAGTACCTGAATCAGTAGATTTCCATATCCCTCCTGCTGGGGCACCAAAATAAATAGTGTTTGCATTTGATGGATCAACACAAATTACATTTATTCTTCCTCTTCCTCTTGTTGTCTGAAGTGCAGAATTTTGTGTTGGGCCAATTGGCTGCCAATTGCTTGTAGGAACGAGTCTAGAAGTACTATTGACATTGCGTTTTGCTTGATTTTTTTGTTCCCAAGCAGCTAATAATTCTTGTTGAGAAATTACATATCCTTGGTCGTTTGTAACATTTTTCCATTTTTCAACCCAGCGCATAAAAGGTTTATAACCGCTGGCTCTTTTAGTTTTGTCACGAGTTGACCAGTAATCATTAAAATCAGTAACTAATTCAGATAATTTTTTTTCTTTTGAATCGATTTCATCAGCATTTTTCATCCACGGAGCAGAGGAATTAAATTGTGAAAACCCAAAGAAAGTGCTAAATAAAGCAATTAATAAGTATGTTTTTTTCATTTTTAGTAAGTTTTCAACAAACATAACTACTTTTATACTTAATTCAAAAAAATTAACATTAATTTTAAATCTTAATGCGCTACTTTCGTAAATTTGCGAAAAATTAAAATGCTTTCTATCTTAAGAAAATACAAATTGTTTCTAAGTGTTGTGATTGTTCTTTCAGCAATTATATTAGTACTTTTTTATTCGGCTTTAAAGCCAAAAAAAATGCTTCCAATTTATAATCCTTCGATGGTAAACCCTGAATTGGTAGATTCTACAGTTCAATATATCAGTAAATACCATACGATAGCTGATTTCTCATTTACAAATCAAAATGGTAAAATAATTACTCAAAAAGACTATGAAGGTAAGATATATGTTACCGATTTTTTCTTTACAACCTGTGGCTCCATTTGTCCTAAAATGACTACAAATTTGGTTGAAATTCAAAAAGCAATTATCAATAATCCAAAAGTGATGCTGCTTTCTCACACCGTTTTCCCCGAAACTGATAGCGTTTCTGTTTTGAAAAAGTATGCAGTAAAAAACGGAGTTCTTGACAGCAAATGGAACTTAGTTACTGGTGATAAAAAACAAATTTACACGATGGCAAGAAAGTCCTATTTGGCTGTAAAATTAGGCAAGCCAAGTGAATTATATGATATGGTTCATACCGAAAATTTTGTTTTGGTTGATTCAAAAAGGCGTGTTCGTGGGTTTTATGATGGTACCAAAAAAGAAGATATACAGCGCTTAATTGAGGATATTAATTTTTTGTGTTCTGAGTAATTTCGTTAATAGATGGATTTCCTTTCCACAAATTCATAGTGGCATTTGCTTAAAAATGTCATAAAACTGATAAT
>CANINJ010000063.1 GCA_947468985.1 Bacteroidota bacterium | reverse complement strand
TATTCCTTTTTGTTTTAAAGATTCAAAGAAAGAATCTTGAAAATCGTCTTTTGCCAACGCAACATCTTCTGGCTCAGTTTGTGCCAAAAGGAAAGTTGGATTGCAAAGCAAAAGCGAAAAAAGGACTATAAAAACAGACTTCTTCTTCATTGTTTTTATTCTAAAACTGAGTAATCTCCAATACTAATGCTTGTGAAATTTCCGTCAAAACTGGCGTGACTTCCTATCATTGCATTGTCTAAGTTAGCATTTTTTACTTTAGAATGGTTCTGCACCAAACTATTTTTTATTGAACTATTTATAACGTGACATCCATTTCCTAAGGAAACATTTGGACCCACCGTTGCGTTTTTCAAGGTTACGTTTTCACCTATATAACACGGTTGAATAATGGTGCTGTTTTCTGAATTTACAGAAGCCGAAACTAAATTTTCTCCATCGTTATGCAAAAAACCCAACATTCTTGAGTTGGTTTCAACAGTTACATTTTTGTTTCCACAATCCATCCATTCATCAACTTTTCCAGGTACAAATTTCATGCCTTTTGCCATCATTTGTTTAATTCCGTCGTTGATTTGATATTCGCCACCGTGAATTATGTTGTTGTCTAAAACTGCTTGAAGTTCTGTCTTTAAAACGGCAACATCTTTGAAATAGTATATTCCAATTACCGCTAAATCAGAAACAAATTCTTTTGGTTTTTCTACTAATTCTACAATTTCATTGGCTTCATTAAGGCTAATTACTCCAAATTCTTCAGGTTGATCAACTTGTTTTACCCAAATAACACTATCGGCAGTTGCGTCTAATTCAAAGTCGGCACGAATTAAAGTGTCCGCATAAGCAATAACGGCAGGACCACTCAAAGAATCTTTGGCGCACATAATTGCATGACCTGTTCCTAATGCTTCATTTTGATAATATATGGTTCCTTTTGCTCCGATTTTTTGGGCAATTGCAATTAATTCTTCTTCTACTTTTTTCCCAAAACTTTCATGAATAATAAAAGCAACTTCTTCGATTTTTTGATTTAAAACACCTGCAATGTCTTCAACTAATCGGTGCACAATTGGTTTCCCTGCAATTGGAATTAAAGGTTTTGGAACTGTTAATGTGTGTGGGCGAAGGCGTGAACCACGACCAGCCATTGGTACTATAATTTTCATGATGTTTTATTTAATGATTCTTTGAGAATCTTTTAATTTTTGAATTGATTATTTAACTCCCGTGCTTCCGAAACCGCCTTCTCCTCTTGATGTTTCTGACAATTCTTGAACTTTAATCCATTCTGCGCGTTCGTGTTTTGCGATGATGAGTTGTGCGATTCTTTCTCCGTTTTCGATAATGAAAACGTCGTTGGATAAATTTACTAAAATCACTCCAATTTCTCCTCGATAATCTGCGTCAACTGTTCCTGGCGAATTGAGAACTGTGATTCCTTTTTTGGCTGCCAATCCGCTTCTTGGGCGAACTTGCGCTTCAAAACCAATTGGTAATTCTATGAAAAGTCCTGTTTTTACGATGGTTCTTTCCAATGGATTTAAGGTTATGGATTCGGATAAATTGGCACGCAAATCCATTCCTGCCGAGGCAATGGTTTCGTAATTTGGCAAATCGTGTTGTGATTTGTTGATGATGTTTATTTTCATTTTTTTATTTTTGGTAGGGACAAGTCGCGAGCTGTCAGTACATGTGTTCGCCCATTCGCATTATCCGTAATTATTTTCGTTTTAAAATTTTGTTCAATGTTTCTTTTTCGTTGTGGTATATAAAATACAAAAATACTAGCAATAACGGAATTCCGACGAAGTAATTTTCGCGGAAATAATAGAATGAAATTATGGAAAATAGGATGGATAATCCTAAATATCCAGTGATTTTTTTAATATCGTAGGGAATTGGATAATATTTATTTCCGAGAAAATAGGAAATTCCCATCATCGTTCCGTAGGCAGCAATTGTTGCGATTGCAGAGCCGTAATAACTCATTGTTGGGATTAATAAAAAGTTCAAAACCAGCGTTACGATTGCTCCGATAATGGAAATATAGGCGCCGATATAGGTTTTGTCGATGAGTTTGTACCAGACGGATAAATTGGTGTAAATTCCGAGGAAAAAGTTCGCCAAAATAATTAACGGGACGACTTTCATAGCTTCCCAATAGGACGAATCGCGAATCATGAAATATTTTAAAATATCGGCAAAAACGATTACGGACAACAAAATAAATGACCCAAAAATGACGAAATATTTAGTTATTGTGGCATACGTTTGAGGCGCATTTTCGTTTTTGGCGTGACTGAAAAAGAAAGGTTCGATTCCTAAAGTATACGCGGTTCGGTACAAAACCATGAATAATCCGAGTTTATAACAGGCGGAGTAAACACCAACTTCGGCTTCGGCGATATTGGCGGGAAGCAATTTTCCTAATAAAATTTTATCGAATTGTTCGTTGATGGCAAAGGCGATTCCGGCAATCATAATTGGCAATCCGTAGCGCATCATTCGCTTCCAAAGATTGAAATCGAAATTCCAATTTACGTGAAAATAATTCGGTGAAAGTGCGATAAATGTTAGTAAACTTGCGATGATATTGGAAACAAAAATATAGCCAACTTCAAAATTTTCGGTGTATAACGACCCCAGAAAACTGTCTGGATTTGCTTGAGCGATTTTAGGTAAATAAATTAAAAAGAAAACGTTTAAAGAAAGATTTACCACTACGTTTCCAATTTTTATTACGGCATAAATTATTGGTTTTTGATAGGCTCGAAGTTTAGAAAAAGGCACGATTACTAAGGCGTCTAAGACTAAAATCCAGATGGTATAAATGATGTATTGCACATCGATTCCTGATAATTCGGCGAGGTAATTTTTTAGTAATAAAGCAGGAAAAAGAAAGAGTAGCGTTGACCAAAATATGGAAACTGTAGTGGTTTCGATTACTGCTTTTTTGTCGGTTTCATTGTTGTAAAACCTGAAAAAAGTAGTTTCCATTCCGTATGCCAAAATCACGTTGAAAAAAATCATCCAAGCAAAGATAATGGTGACTTTTCCGTAGGCTGCTTTGGGAAGCAAATCGGTGTAAAGTGGCACTAACAAAAAGCTGAACATTCGCGGCAAAACCGTTGCGAGTCCGTAAATTGCAGTTTGTTTGAAAAGACTTTTATAAATGCTCAAGGTTGTTTTATGATTTGAAAGTAACAAAAATAAGTAATTTTTGGTAGTTTTTGTCTATTCATACATAATCATTGGAATTTCTTTGATATTGCTACATTTATAAAAAAAGGTTTTGTTGTGATTTTGATATTCAATTACGGCTTCATTGTCTTTCAAATTGAAATTTTTAGACGCCGCATCTGATGAATGTTGTTCCCGATATAAGGCATTGGAATGAAAATTTGCGCTATATTTTGTTTCGTTTTCTTGGACAATTTCAGTTTCTTGATTTTGAAAATAGATTTTCTGTAAGTGAATATTTTTTAGTAGCGGTTTTTTAAATTCGATACTAACTTTTGTTCCACTTCCCGTTTCCCTTCTTCCGCCGGTCCATTTTTCAAAAGACATTGACGTAATTTCTTGTGGAAAAGTTGCTTTACTACTTTCTTTTGTAGCGCAAAAAGTTAGTAAATTAAAAAGTGTCAATATCAAAAAGTGTTTTGTATATTTTTTCATGTTTATTAATTGTAATATGCGAATAGAACTGCAATAGTATTTCTGCTAATGTACTGCTTATTTTGATTTCTCAAAAGGGGTGCATTTCTAAAATTAATTAAAATTGGATTGGAAATAGACTGATATTTAGATTCGTACTGAATGGTTTTTTAATTACAACAAAACACCCCTTAAGTGCTTATTAAATTATATTTTTTATACATTTTTTATTAAACTACATTTACTAACATCATATCAATAATCTAATTATGAAAAAATAATTATCATCCGTTAAAAATAATATTTTAATTCATTTTCCTATTAAACATATTTTACTAAATTAATATTCTGTTAAAATAACGTGTTAAATCCGACGAATTGTTTAATTATTCACATAAAAGTTTTATTTTTGATTTTTTAAACCCAAAACTAAACTATCAAATAATGAAAAAACAATTACTATTTGCATTTGCATCTGTCTTTATGTTTTGTAATTTACAAGCACAAACAGATAATTTATGGAGTAAACACAAAGGAGGAGCTATTTTGGCTACTTCAAAAAACATTGAAAGACCAGATTTCCCATCAGATTTTGATTTGTACGATTTGAATTTCAATTCAATGAAACAAATTTTATCCAACGCTCAAGATCGTTTCGTATCAAGAAACGGAGTTGTAATTTCTTTACCTAACAAACAAGGTGGATTAGAGCAATTTGAAGTTTTTGAAGCGTCAAATTTCACTCCTAATTTTCAGGCTCAAAACCCAGATATTCGTGCTTATGCAGGAAGAAGTTTACAAGATAAATATGCAATCCTTAGAATGAGTATTTCTCCACAAGGAATTCAAACAATGGTTTTTAGAACAGATACTAAAAATGAATTTATGGAACCTTATTCTGCAGATGGAAAAGTATATGCTATCTATAACTCATCTAATAGAAAAAGTGGTTTTACTTGCCGTACTGAAGACAATGGAATTTCAGAATCTGTAAGAAAAGAAATTGCAAATACCCAACGATCAAGCAATTCAGAATTGTTGACTTTTAAATTAGCGCTTGCATGCACAGGAGAATACGGAACTGCTTTTGGTGGTGCTGCTGGTGCATTAGTCCAAATGAATGCAACGATGACCCGTGTAAATGGTGTTTTTGAAAAAGATTTTTCTATTCACATGAACATGATTGACAACACACTTATAAGATACACAAATGCTGCTTCAGATCCTTTTTCAGCTGCAGCAAGTATGGCTAATTGGAATGCGGAATTGCAAGCTGATTTGACACTTAAAATTGGGGAAGCAAACTATGATATTGGACACTTATTCGGCGCTTCTGGTGGTGGTGGTAATGCAGGTTGTATTGGATGCGTTTGTGTTGACGGACAAAAAGGAAGTGGAATTACTTCTCCTGGTTCTGGATCTGCAATGGGAGACACTTTTGATATTGATTATGTAGTGCACGAAATGGGACATCAATTTGGCGGAAATCATACTTTCTCTCATAGCACTGAATCAAATGGAGTGAATATGGAAGTAGGTTCAGGATCTACAATAATGGGATATGCTGGAATTACTGGAACAACAGATGTACAGCCTAATTCAGATGCATATTTTCATTATGCCTCAATTTTTCAAGTTGAAAAAAATATGATTGATAAAACTTGTCCTACAAGAACTCCATTATCTAATTTAGCACCTGTTGTAAATGCTGGAGCTGACTATACCATTCCTAAAAGCACTCCTTTTATGTTGACAGGATCTGGAACTGATCCAAATGGAAACGCACTTACCTATTGTTGGGAACAAATTAATAATGCAGATATTGCAAACCAAACTACAAGTGCTGCTGCAGCAACAAAAGTACTTGGTCCAAATTGGAAATCGTATACCCCAGTTTCATCACCAATAAGATATTTCCCAACAATGAAAAGTGTTGTTGCCAATTTAGCAACCACAAATGCTGTTCCAAATTCAACAACAAATCCTACCAACTCAACATTTAAAGTCGAAGCTCTTAGCTCGGTATCTAGATCACTAACTTTTGCTTTCACAGGTAGAGATAATGTTGCGGGTCTAGGATTAGGAGGATTAACAGATACAGATGTGATGAAAGTTACAGTTAGTGCAGCAACAGGAGTTGCAGCTTTTGCAGTTTTAGTTCCAAGTGCTACAGGTTTATCATGGCCAGGTGGAAGCAATCAAAACGTTACTTGGAATGTTGGAGGCTCAACTGCAAATGGAATTAATGCTGCTTTTGTTGATATTTATCTTTCTAAAGACGTTAATACTACTGCTGGAACCTTTACATATCCAACATTATTAGCTAGTAAAGTCCCTAACGATGGTTCGGAAGTTATTACTGTACCCAATAATGTAGGTATTACAAATAGAATTTTGATTAAAGGGTACAATCATATTTTTTACGATATTTCTAATACTAACTTCGCTATAACAGCTGCTCCAAATAGTTTTGCTATTGGATTCAATGGTGTTGCGGAACAACAAAACAAACAAGCTTGTCAAGGAAGTGGCGCAACTTATACTATTCCTTATACTACTTATGCAGGATTTACAGGAACTACAACTTTTAGTGCTGGAACATTGCCAGCAGGAGTTACTGCCTCATTTTCTCCAGCTACAATGACTGCAAGCGGAAATGTTACAATGACTCTTGCTTCGACTGGAGCTGCTACATTAGGCGTAAATCTAATTACTGTAACCGCAACTTCGGGTGCAACTACTAAAACTGCACCATTTTATTTAGAATTATTTAGTCCTAATTTTGGAACTCAAACTCTAACTGCTCCAGCTAATAACGCCACTGGCATTAGTACATCAGGGTCTTTAACTTGGGCTGCAAATACAATTGCTGCTACAAGCTATGATGTTCAGATAGCTACAGATGCTGCCTTTACAAACATTATTAGCACAGGGACTGTAACATCATTAACAGTTATTTTTTCTGGTTTATTAGAGGCAACTAATTATTACTGGAGAGTATTACCAAAAAATCCTTCTTGTTCTGGAACATATAGTGCAGGATATAAATTTACAACTGGTAGTTCAAATTGCACCTACAGCTACGCAAACAACACTAATTTACCTATTGTTGATGGAACTGCAGCAAATACTGCTGGTACAACTGCTACTAAAACAATTGTTGTTCCAGGAACCGTTTCGGGAAGTTTGAACGATGTAACAGTTGGATTGACCATGACACACACTTATCTTCAAGATTTAATTATTGAATTAGTACATCCTGATGGGACTATTATTAAGCTAATTAATAGAAGTTGTGACGAAGGAGCAAGTAACCCTACTGGAACCAGCTATACTTTTAATTTTACAAATGCAGCAACAGTTCAATTACCATCTGGTAGTTGCTTACTTCCAGCTCCTATAACAGGTAATGTTAAACCCGCAGATCCAATAACTGTTTTTTATGGAAAGGCTGCTAGCGGAACATGGACGCTTAGAGCAACAGATTGGTACACGGGAGACACTGGATCTGTTAGCAACTGGTCATTAAACTTATGTGTTGCTGAACCTGCAACAATGGGTATTAGCGACAATACATTAGCTAACTTTGCATTGTATCCAAATCCAAATAAAGGAAACTTTACCGTTCAATTTAATTCAACCTCTAATAAAGAAGTGTCTATTTTAGTTCACGATATGAGAGGAAGAACAATTTTGAATAACAAATATAGCAATACGGGATTGTTCTCTCAAAACGTTCAACTTGACCAAGTTCAAGCTGGGGTTTATCTTGTAACTGTTCAAGATGGAGACAAAAAAGTAGTTAAGAGAATTATTATCGAATAATAATTTTTTCAAGTCAAAAAAGGGGAAAACTTTAATTAGTTTTCCCCTTTTTTATTTTCCATTAAAAGAAGTCATTGTGTTTTCTAAACCTGCCGAACCAAAAGATTTAATGATTTCAGAGGCTAATTCTAATCGTTCTGGAAGTTTTTCCTTTTCAGCTTCATCCCATTCTCCAAGCACATAATCTACTTGTTTTCCTTTTTTGAATTCATCACTAATTCCAAATCGAAACCTTGCATACTCTTGTGTATTAAGAACAAGTGTTGTGTTTTTCAATCCATTATGACCGCCATCACTACCTTTAGATCTTATTCTAATAGTCCCGAAAGATAAATTTAAATCGTCGGTAATTATTAATATGTTTTCCAAAGAGATTTTCTCCTTATCCATCCAAAATTTTACCGCTTTACCGCTAAGATTCATATAGGTATTTGGCTTCAAAAGCAACATTGTTTTCCCTTTGAATTTATATTCTGCCAAAGCACCGAATTTAACCGTTTCAAAAGAAAGACTTTCTTTTTTTGCCAAATAATCCAACACTTTAAAACCTATATTATGTCGCGTATTGGCATATTCAGCACCAATATTTCCAAGTCCTACAATTAAAAATTTTTTCATATCCTCTGTACTTACTTCCTTTTTTGCTATTGAAAAAATATTTGTTATCCATTTTATCATTTTACAAAAGTAAGGATATTTAGATAAATAGAAAATTAGTAAATTTAGGAAATTGTATTTTTAAAAATAATCTCCATTTAGTATTCAAAAAATTCATTTTTAGCGGTTTGTTAAATTAATTTCTTAATTTTGAATTATTATTATTTCCCCAAATATGAAAAAGGCAATTGCTTTACTTATACTTTTTACGATTGCTTCTTGTCAATATTTTGGCAATGAAGTGCCATCGAAAAAAGAATTATTAGACAAAGAAATGAAAGCCATCAACTGGAATGAAGTGGATGAATTTCCGTCTTTTTATGAGTGTGAAAAAATCAAAGATGAAACGATGCAAAAACAGTGTTTCTTTGCATTTCTAACGCAAACAATACAAGATAAATTAAGCGTTGATACCTTGTCTATTTTATACCCAGAATTAGACACAATTGAAGTGAAAGTTACCATTTTTGCAAATGCAACAATGAAGTTTGAACCACAATTTCCAAAAGATAGCATTGCTTACGACACCATTAAAATAGACAGTATTCTTCACGCACGATTGGTAGATTTTCCAAAAGTACATCCCGCAATTAAAAGAGGAATGCCCGTGAAAACTCAATTTGTTTTACCCGTTATTTTAAAAATAGAATAGTTATTGCTTCCATTTCGATTTAAAATTTAATACATAATAACTCCCAATTAGCACTGGCAAAACCACATTCAGAAACCACATCAAAGTGCTTATAAAAATGACAATCCATTCATTTACACCCAATAATCCAAAGAAATAAACGGCAACACTTCCCTTTACGGCAAAGTCTAAAAACTGAAAAGTGGGCAATGACGAAGCTAAAAAATATACTGTTGCAATGGTTGCCATTAAAGTTAAGTAGGGTAATTGCACATCAAAAGCCAAGAATAAAAAATAGTATTGATGTGAAAAAATCAAGTAACGACAAACGGCTAAGTAATTATTTTTTCTATAAATGCTTTTAGGAATTTCATTTATTTTAGAAAGAAT
>CANINJ010000062.1 GCA_947468985.1 Bacteroidota bacterium | reverse complement strand
TTTCTCAATTTTAGACGTTGCTCGATAAAATAAGGACGCATATCAAAAATAGCTTCTACTTTCTTAGCGATTTCACCATTTGTCAAGTTCACTTTTGAAGTTCCGTAGGTATCTATGAAAATTCCCATTGGTTTAGCTACTCCAATTGCATAAGAAACTTGAACTAAAATTTCATCTGCAACACCTGCTGCAACTAAATTTTTAGCGATGTGACGCGTTGCATAAGCCGCACTTCTATCTACTTTACTTGGATCTTTTCCAGAAAAAGCTCCACCTCCGTGTGCTCCTTTTCCTCCATAAGTATCCACAATAATTTTTCTACCAGTTAATCCAGTATCTCCGTGAGGCCCTCCAATTACGAATTTCCCTGTTGGATTGATATGATACGTGATTTTATCATTGAATAAATGAGCGTATTTTGGATTGTTTTTGATGATTCTTGGAATTAATATTCCAACTAAATCCGATTTTATTTTTGCTAACATTGTAGCTTCTTCATCAAAATCATCGTGTTGCGTAGAAATTACAATTGCATCAATACGAACTGGTTTATTCTCATCGCTATATTCTAATGTAACTTGTGATTTTGCATCAGGACGCAAATATTTAATCTCCTTATTTTCACGACGTAAAACCGCTAATTCTTGTAATAATTTATGAGATAAATCAAGTGCCAACGGCATAAAATTCTCTGTTTCATTCGTTGCATAACCAAACATCATACCTTGATCACCAGCACCTTGTTCTTCTTTATTAGCACGGTCAACACCTTGATTGATGTCGCCAGACTGCTCGTGAATAGCTGAAAGAACACCGCAAGAATTGGCTTCAAACATATATTCACTTTTTGTATATCCAATTTTTCTGATAACCTCACGTGCAATTTGCTGAACGTCAAGATACGTTTCCGACTTTACTTCACCAGCAAGAATTACTTGACCAGTTGTTACTAAAGTTTCGCAAGCCACCTTTGATTCTGGATCAAAAGCCAAAAAGTTATCGATTAATGCATCTGAAATTTGATCTGCAATTTTATCAGGATGTCCCTCACTCACAGATTCTGACGTAAATAAATAAGCCATAATAATTAAATTTTTTTATTAAGCGAGAAAAAAAAAGGATTGCGGGAATGATAAAGGAGACAATTTCTGCTTTAGCATTTTTTTAACGAGGTTGCAATCAGTTCAAATTTTTCCTCTAAATATTAGATTGCAAAGATAAGAAAGAGAATTGAATTGCAAATTAAAGTTGAGGAATTTATTTATAAAAAAATCTGATTAAATAAATTAAGTTGCTATAACGGCATTTCCTTTTTCATTTCCTCAACAATATTAAATGCTGCGGGGCAAATAGCGACATTTTTCAAAGTCAATTCCGAGATTTGTTGAAATTTTTTACGGTCGGTATGAGGAAATTCTCTACACGCTTTTGGACGCACATCATAAATCATACACGCATTTTCATTGTCTAAAAACGTACACGGAACACTTTGCAAAACATAATCTTTGTCTTCATCAATTTGCAAATATTGATCGATGAATTGTTGTGGTTTTTGACGCAAATACTTAGAAACCCTTTCTATATCTGCCGATGTGAAAAGCGGACCCGTAGTTTTACAACAATTAGCACATTTCAAACAATCGGTTTTTTTGAATTCGGCATTGTGCAAATCCTGCATTATGTAATCTAAATTCTTGGGCGTTTTCTTTTTTAGCTTATCGAAATACTTTTTGTTTTCGATATGCTTATCTTTGGCTTCTTTAGGAAGTGCGTTTAGAATTTGTTTCAAGTTTAAAGTTTAAAGTTGGAACCACAAAAGTAACAAACTTCTATATTAATAACTAAAATTATGAAGCGATTGCTTCGTACCTCGCAATGACCATGAAAGACCTTTTCGGAACAGCCATTCTTGATTTTCAAACAAATAATTCTCCTGAGGATTTAATTACGGAAACTACTATTTCTGAAGAAGATGAAATGTCTGTTTCGTATTTATTTCGGGATTTTTCTGGAATGCCGATTTTAGAACAGAAAGCGCTTTTGCTTACCAAAGGAAAGGTTTTGGATGTTGGTTGTGGCGCTGGAAGTCATAGTTTGTATTTGCAGAATGAAAAAAAATTAGCTGTTACCGCTATTGACATTTCTAAAAAAGCGGTTGAAGCCTGTAAATTAAGAGGTTTGTCAAATGTAAAAGTTGAAGATATATTGCGTTTTGAAACCGATGAAAAATTTGATACCATTATTCTATTAATGAATGGAACAGGAATTTTTGGAAAATTAGAAAACGTTCCGAATTACCTTCAAAAACTAAAATCTTTATTGGCTGAAAATGGTCAAATCCTAATTGATTCTTCCGATATTATTTATATGTTTGATGAAGATGAGGACGGCGGAAAATGGATTGCTGGTGATAAATATTATGGCGAATTAGAGTTTACCATTACCTATAAAGGCGAAAAAGAAGCGCCTTTTCCTTGGTTGTATATGGATTATAACACGTTGCAAAATGCGGCTGTTGCCAATGGGTTGCAATGCGAATTAGTTTTGGAAGGCGAACATTATGATTATTTAGCGAGGCTGACTGTTTAGGATTACAATTATCGTGTTGATTGAATCGTGATTGGCAAAGAATACATTACTCTAACAGGCTTTCCATCTTGCATTGCAGGAGTCCATTTAGGAGATAAATTTAAAACCCGAATTGCCTCTGCTCCTGTTCCATATCCTAAATCTTTTATTACTTTTACATCAACAATACTTCCATCTTTTTCAACAACAAAACTTACAATTACTTTACCCCTAAGTCCTTCAACATCGGGAGTTCTGTAATTTTTAGCTATAAATTCTTGGAACCGTACCAAACCGCCAGCGAATTTTGGTTTATTTTCGATTCCGTTTGCCGTTGAAAATGTGTTTTCGGTTGTTTTTACTGGTTCTTGCTTAATGGATTCTTTTATAGTAAAATTAAAAGGCATTTTTAATTTAACCTCAAAGGGTTTCCCAGCACGTTTGGCAGGTTCCCACTTTGGAGCTTTTTGAATTACTCTTATAATTTCTGTTGCTGATTCAACATCAGGAAAATCTATAACTCTAATGTTTTTTATTTCTCCTAAAGTATTTATTGAAAATGAAACTACAATAGTTCCTGATTTAGAAATTTTAGAAAAATTAAATTCTTGATTAATAAATTCATAAAATTTATCTATTCCGCCTTCATTAAATATTGGCTTAACTACATCTGGAGCATTAACATCGTCCGTTTCAGACAAAAGCTCACTTTCTTGTGAAAAGGTAGCAATTGAAATTAGTAAAAACAGAAATAAAAAGATTTTTTTTATCATTTAATGGGATTAAGGAATGTTCAGGTATTTATGCGTTTGCAAGGAAACACGCCATTTTGGGTTGTTCATTACATAATCTACAATTAGCGGTGTCATTTCTTCTTTTTTGCTCCATTCTGGCTGTAGAAAAAGAATAGCATTGGAGTTTACTTTTTCGGATTGCTCTTCGGCAAATATAAAGTCGTGTTTGTTATGAATAATTACTTTTAACTCATTGGCATTATCATAAACCGTTTGCGTTGGCAATTTATTTTTCTTTGGAGAAAGACAAATCCAATCCCAAGTTCCTGATAATGTATAGGCTCCAGAAGTTTCAATATGTACTTTTAGATTTTTTTCTTTTAGCTTTTGAGTCAAGACAGTCATATCCCACATTAGCGGTTCGCCACCGGTTACCACAACTGTTTCAGAATATTTTGATGCATTTTCGACAATCAAATCGGTATTTGTAGGCGGATGTAATTCGGCATTCCAACTTTCTTTGACATCACACCAATGACAACCAACATCGCAACCACCAATTCGTATGAAATAGGCAGCAGTTCCCGTGTGATATCCTTCGCCTTGAATCGTGTAGAATTCTTCCATTAAGGGAAGCATTAATCCTTTTTCGACGGCTATTTGTGTTTCTTTTTTGAGCATTTTTTATTTAAAATAGGTTGCAAAGGTAGTGAAAAATAGAATTTTAGATTGCAGAATTGTGAATAAAGAGGAAAGATAAAAGATGAAAAGATAATAGACAACTATATATTTTATAATTAGCCCCGGTAGAAGCGGCATCCTGTTGTGGCGGTGTTCGCCACAAGAGATATAGCGGATGACGGGAGGAATCGTGAGAGAAAAACAAAACGTATGCTCAAAAAAAAGCCGATAGCGTTGAAACTATCGGCTTTGCTTATAAAAATTATATTTTATTTCAATGTTTTCAATGACTGAATAGCGTACTCATTTGCAGGATCTAAAGCCAATGTTTTTGCGAAATACTCTTTTGCTTTTACTTTATCGGTGTTAGCAAACGCCGCAGCAATTGCATTGTAGGATTCAATAAATTTAGTTTTAACAGCAGGTTTAGCCATTTCTTCCTCGCCTTTTGCAGTTACAATGTCGATGTATTCTTGATAATATTTGATAATCATTTCGTCATTTTCAAGCAAATTGTTAGTTCTGGCTCTGAAAATGTACGCATCTTGCGTTGAAGGCGAAGCGGTAATCACATTTCCATAAGCGATATCCGCTTTTTGCAACTGAATTGGATCTGGTTTTACAACGTCTTTTTTGGTGTTATTGTAGTATAAAGAGTTCCCTAAATAGAAATTGTCAAGCAGATAATTTTTAGACTCTACGTTAGTAACCGCGATATCATAAATGGCAGCGGCTTCTTTGAACAATTTTTGCTCGTAGAATTTTTTCCCCACTTCGCTTAAATCGTTGGTCATAGTGATTTCCATTTCCACGGCTTTTTTCAATTGCGCGACTCCTGCTTCAAAAGCTACAACATCAACAACTTTAGTTTCAAGATTGTTGGCTTTTTTCATTTTTGCAAGACCTAAATAAAGGTAATCTCTTGCGATAATCTTATTTGTAGGCGTTGCAATAAAATTTTCTAAGGCAGAAATTGCAGCATCTACATTTCCATTTTCATAAGAAGAATACCCTAAATAACGGAAAATTCTTGGATTTACTTTGTCCAATTCTTTCATTTTATTGGCTTCAACTTCCAACGCTTTATAATCTTTTGCAAGAATTAAAAAGTCGGCGTGACGCATACGAGAAGTCAATGAATAGTCAGTCAAACTCATATATTTTTCATAATATGCTAATGCTTTTGCGATGTATTCTTTGTAGTTTTTCAAGTCGTTATTCCCCCAATAGTAATAAGTTTCTGCCAATTCTCTATAAACTGGACCATATTCTGGATTGGAAGCCACCACATTATCATAGGCTTTTACCGCTTCAGAAAATGCTCGCGCTCCTTTTAACAAAACACCCAATTGCATTTTTGCTCTAATTAAAGTTGGGTCGGCATCAAAGGCATCACGATAGGCTTTATAGGAATCATTTTGATTTTTAACACCATAATAAGCATCTCCAAAAGCCATTAAAACATTGGCATCTAATGGATTTGCGATTTTAGCTTTGTTTAAAACCTCGATTGCTTTATTGTAATCTGGTGTGTTGGCATTCATATAGGCTTTCGCAATATAAACGTATTGTTCCGAATCTTTCTTTTTGATATCTTTTGTTGCTAATGCAAAATTGGCTTCGGCAGCAACGGCATTTTTAACGTCTAAATCCATTTGCCCTAATCCAATATAATTGAATTTTGCATCTAATTTAGCGACTAAGCCTTTTTGGAAATAAATTTTTGCTGAGTCAGAAATATTTTGAGTAAGATAAACCGAGCCTAATAAAAAGGCTGCTTTTCCATTGTCAGGATTTGTTTTAATAATTGATTTTAGAATTCCTTTGGCTTTTTCAAATTGTTCTGCGTCAATTGTTTTCTTAGCCTGATCTAAATCTTGAGCATAGCTTAGTGTTACTGAAGTCAATAAAGCAATACTAAAAATCTTAACTTTGTTCATCTTGTTGTAATTTATTATTTATTCTTGTTTTCTAATTGTTTTCTGGTTTTGATGTTTCTACCAGGCATTTTTATTGGCAACAATCCCGATTTTAGGATAATTCGTTGTCCAATATCTCCAGCGACGAAAGAGGCAAAACCCATTCCTAAGCCGGAGTAACCTTGACAATTGATGATATACAAATCACGTGCCAAAGGATATTTACCTTCTGCAAGGTTGTTTTGTGTTGGTGCATAATAGGCTGATTTACCAATTCCTTTTACGCTGATTAAATTAACTTTATCAACGATTGGCTGCATTTTAAGTGAAGGCTGCATCAACCAATTTACACCTACAATTCCAATCATTCCATCATTTTCAGAAACAAACCGGATTACTTCTTCATTTGTTTTAAACGAAAATATTCCTTTTGACGGCATTTCTTTAAGTCCCGACAATTCGTTCATATAGCGAACGGTACTTGAGTTAGGATTGTCAAAAACCAATCCTTTAATATTAGCGTTTGATTTGCCTTTCATGAAGTCCACTACATCTTGTAACGCAACTAAAGTATCTTTATTTCTTTTATTTGAAATAAATGCGATTGCATCGATAGCAAAAACAGTAGTCTTTGGTGTAATTTTTTTACTTTCAAAAACTTTTTCCTCTTCTGAGTTTAGCTTTCTTGAAAGAATGGCGATTTTAGAAGTGTCTTTTGCTAAAGCCAAAACTGTTTCAGATTCTGACTTTGCATTTACTTTGATATTAGCTCCGGCATAAAGACTTTCAAAAACTTCTACTTGATCGGCAATTATAGGTAATAATGTTTCGTCAACTAAGATAGAGGTCGAGCCCTTCAGAATAGTTTCATTATTGCTTTTTTGCTTGTTCGTTTGATTACAAGCAAAAAACAATATGATAAAACCTAAAAAAAATAAATACGGAATTAGTGCAAACTTTTTCATAACCTACTCTTTATTGTCATTTATAATTCGGTAAAACCGAATAACAGAATATCCGATTAGAATTACTCCAAAAGCAATTCTATAACTAGGCTTCATATCAAGTGGAAAGTTTTTCCAAAAGATGATTGCTAATCCCATTGCCAAATAGGCTAAGAAAAAGACCATTCCTATAACGAGAAAAAACCGCTCTTTTAGCGATTTCTTCTCTTTATTCTCTGTTGATTTATTCAACATTATTCTGCAGATTGAATAGTAATTGGCAGAGAATAAAGTACTCTCACCTTCTTACCATTTTGCTCTCCTGGATTCCATTTTGGACATGATTTCAAAACACGAATTGCTTCTTTTCCAGTTCCGTAACCTATATCTCTAACAACTTTAATATCTGTTAATGAACCGTCTTTTTCTACAACAAACGTAACATAAACTTTTCCTGCAAGACCCTCTTCTTCAGGAGTTCTATAGTTATTCCCTACAAATTTGTAGAATTTAGCCATTCCTCCTGGAAAATCTGGTTTTACTTCGATTCCTGCAGTATTGTAAATGTTATTATCATCAACAATATCAGCTGGACCATTTCCAACAGGTTCAACAGTTAATTCAGCATCTGGATCCCCTTTTATGGTTTCAGCACCAATTTTTTTCTTTTCTAATTCAACTATTTTTGGTGGTTCTTCCGTAATTTCATCCGCCTTTGCAACTACCGGTTTCACAAATTTTACTTGATCAACTTTTGGAGGTGGAGGTGGAGGTGGAGGAAGATTTTCTTTAGGCTGCTCTTTAGGAGGCAACTTTACAGTTACAATTTTTTGATCCAATGTAGTATCATCGTTCCCTTTAGGAATCATATTGATAAGCAAAGGAGCTGCAATTGCAAATCCAAAAAGTACGGAACCAATTATAAGTGCTCTTAAAGTAGTTTTAGGATTTGATTTTCTTAACTCGTAGGCACCATAAACTTTATTTCGTCCTTCGAAAACAATTTCAAGCCATTGATCTTTTAAAATATCTAATTTCATCTGTATATTTTATTTATTTTTAACGGAAGATGGAACGCCTTAAACATATTTATGTATGCTAAAGACAATTGTCATTGGCGTTTCATTTTTCATAATTATTAGGTTATTGGGTACTAAGATTGCTCTTATTTTCCTTCTAACAATTTTGTTTCTTCGGGCGAAAAATCATTAACAATTGCATTTGTTTCAACGCCTACAATTGCCATTTCATCTAATATGTCAATCAAATTTCTGTAATTTGATTTTTTACTAGGTTTGATGATTACAATAATTCCATTTTTTGGTTTACCTAATGCTGTAGAGTATTCCAAAACGGACTTTTTCCTTTTTATTAATTCTTGACGAATTCCTTCTTTTCCATAAGAGATATCTTTTGGACCAGCTATTGGTTTTTCTAATAAACCCATATAATAAACCATTTTGTTATTGTCACCAAGTAACACGGTCATCGTACGGTTTTCGTCAACTTTAATAGGCTTCTCCTTTTTCTTGTCATCTTCTTTGTCCGGCAAAGCCAAACTCATCGATTGTGGTTTTGACAACGTGGTTGTTAGCATAAAAAATGTGATTAGCAAGAATGCTAAATCCACCATAGCAGTTAAATCTACTTTTGAATTTTGCTTTTTACTTCTTACTTTTCCACCTTTTCCGCCTCCACCGCCGTCGGTATTTAATTCAGCCATTTTAGTGTATCTTTTTTAATTAAAAATCTTTTCCTCTCAAACCAGTAACCAAACTAAAGCTATTGATTTTTTGGTCTTGTAAAATATCCATTACCTTCTTAATTTCAGGATATTCTTCTTTTGCATCTCCTTTTATAGCAATCTGCAATTCTTTATCGTTGTTTTCAATATTCGCTATACGAGAATTATAAATCCATTCTTTCAATTGATTGTCCAAAGAATCTTTAGGAACTCCTGGTTGTTCTGCCTTTGTTCTATCCGCAGCTTTCATTGCAATAATTTGACTTAAATTTTGAATTGGCACGCCAAATCCTTCCATTAGAGCAAATTTATCCATTTCATCTGGCGTGAATTTAATTCCGTATTTATCTCCCATCAATTCGAGTGTTCTTTTACGAACTTCTCTTCCTTTTAGGTCATAAAAAACTTTTCCTTTTCCTATAGTAATCGTTGCCAAATCTGTTTCAGGCAATTTTGTTTGCACTGTTGAAGCAGGCGTATCTACAGGTAATGCCTCAGGCACTTTAGCTGTAGCTGTTAAAATAAAGAAAGTAAGCAATAAGAAAGCTACATCACACATCGCGGTCATGTCCGTCGATGTTGACTTTTTTTTCATTTTTATTTTAGCCATTATTTTATATATTATTTGATTT
>CANINJ010000061.1 GCA_947468985.1 Bacteroidota bacterium | reverse complement strand
TGATTTTAGGGATTGGAATTGCGATTTGTATTACGGCAATGGTGATGCTCTTTTTAGGTTTAAATACAATAATGAAAAGTCTATTCGGCAAATAAATGGAAAATTTAATTAACGTTCATAAGACTTTTGAAAAAGTCATTTCTATAAATAAAAGAGTCAACAATCGAGAGTTTGAAGGTTGTGTTTTCAAAAATTGCGATTTTTCAAATAGTGATTTTTCAAATAATACTTTTATAGATTGCGAATTTTTCGATTGCAATCTTTCAATGACCAATTTGAGAGGAACGGGATTGAAAACAGTGGATTTTATTAATTGTAAATTGCTTGGAATATTATTCAATGAATGTGACGACTTTTTATTTAATGTCAGTTTTGAAGAATGCGTTTTAGATTATGCCTCATTTGCGAATAAAAAAATGTTGAAAACAAAATTTATGAATTCGTCATTAAAAGAAGTTACTTTTATTGGTGCAAATTTATCAAATTCTGTTTTTGAGAATAGCAATCTGGAAGGTGCTATATTTAATGACACACAATTGGCTGCTGCTGATTTTACACTGGCACAAAATTTCAAAATTGACCCAGAATTTAATCCGATGCGAAAAGCAAAATTTTCGACGCAAGGAATCGTTGGATTATTGGATAAATATGATATTAAAATTGAGTAATATGAGTATATCTGATTCTTATTTAGAAAGTGCTAAAAGCCAATTTATATATTATAGAACATTGGGTGAAAAAGCAATAAATCAATTGACAGAAGAACAACTTTTTATTTCAACAAATGAAGATTCCAATAGTATTGCAACAATTGTGAAGCATATTTCAGGAAATATGCTTTCACGCTGGACTGAATTTTTTACTTCCGATGGTGAAAAAGAATGGCGTAATCGGGATAGCGAATTTGAAGAAACTATAAAAACAAAAGAGGAACTAATGATTTTTTGGAATAAAGGTTGGGATTGTTTTTTTGAGTTACTTTTCTCTTTAAAAACAAAACAATTATCTGAAATAATTTATATTAGAAATGAAAAACACACTGTAATTGAAGCAATTAATAGACAATTAGCGCATTATCCATATCATATTGGACAAATAGTTTTTTATGCAAAACAATTAAAAAATAGTGAATGGGAAAGTTTATCAATAAAGAAGAATAAATCAAAGAATTACAATGATGAAAAATTCTCGCAAGATAAAAAAGCGTGAAAAAGTAAAAAAATACAATAAAGCACTAAAATAACTAGCCCTGATGGAAGGGAAAATCCCGAGCTTTTTAGCGAGGATTTGGAATGACAGCAGGATTAGCTTCAAAAAAAAATAAAAATGAAAAAAATAATATTCTTCGTCTCATTATTGATTTTGACATCGTGTTATGATGTAGAACGAAATTGCAAGGACTTTAAAACAGGCAAGTTTCAGTTTGATTTTGTCGTGAATGGTGTTAAGAAAACGACAGTTTTTGAGCGTACAGAAACGTTACAAATTGAGACGTATGAGGGTAAAACCGATACTGCGACGGTTCGTTGGGTGAATGATTGTGAGTTTGTTTTGCAGAAATTACACCCAAAAAACATTCAAGAAAAGAAGGCAATTAGTATGCGAATAGTGTCAACTACGAAAAATTCTTATACCTTTGAGTTTGGAATAATTGGAAGTGACGAAAAGCAAAAAGGAATTGCTGAAAAACTTTAAATTATCAAAAATTTTAATTTATAAATCACTCTTTACAACTAAATAAATGGAAGTTTTTTTAAACCCAAGCGCCTGGATAGCCTTATTAACATTAACATTTTTAGAAATCGTTTTAGGAATTGATAATATTATTTTTATTTCAATTGCAACGGGGAAATTACCCGAAGAGAAACGAAAAAGAGCTACAAAAATCGGAATGTTTTTGGCAATGTTTATGCGTATTGCACTTTTAATGGGGATTTCTGTATTGATTGCTATGAAAGAAGCCTGGTTTACATTTGATTACAGTTGGTTTTCGGCTCAAATTTCGGGTCAAAGCATGATTTTATTGTTCGGAGGATTATTTTTATTGTATAAAAGCACCAATGAAATTCGCGAAAAAGTAGAGGAAAAAGGCCAAGAAGAAAAAGAGTTGGGAAAATCGGCAACCAAGTCCTTTTCGAACGTGATTGTGCAAATAATTTTGATTGACATTGTATTTTCATTCGACAGTATTTTGACGGCTGTTGGAATGACAAATGGTGTTGAAGGCGCAATTTATATAATGATAACGGCGGTTGTAATTTCAGTTTTGATTATGATGCAGTTCGCTGTTCCTGTTGGAATTTTTGTAAATAAACACCCTTCAATTCAAATATTAGGTTTGACATTTTTAGTGTTAATTGGGTTTATGCTAATCACGGAATCTGCTCATTTAGCAAATGCTTCCTTTTTTGGAAATCATGTAGATGTTGTGCCAAAAGGCTATTTGTATTTTGCCATTTCCTTCTCGCTGTTAGTAGAGGTTTTGAATATGAAAATGACAAAAAATAAGAAGTAATAGCAATTAAGAAACCCTTTTTTAAAAATATTCTTTAGTTTTTTTATTGTTTTCTACTTTTAATCCAATTGTTAAACTCTTTAAATAAAGTAATAGCAACAGCGATAAAGATTACAATTAAAAAAATAATTAAAATCACTTTAATGAAAGGAACATAAGAATCATTTTCCATAATTAACAATAATTGATTAGTAAACCAAATTTAACTATTTTTTGTTAATTACAAATATAAATTCTATTTATTTCAAAATCAATACATTAAATGTTGTTTGGATTTATTTTTCCACTCAGCTTGATTTTCATATTCTACGAAGAATATTTTTAAGTCAGCTTGATTTTCATACTTTACAAAATAAATTGTTTTTTTTGCTTGATTGGCATATTTAATAAAAAACCATTTACCATCGTTTTGTCCCGCTTGGTTTTCATACTTTACCTTATAGACTTTCAAATCAGCTTGATTTTCATAATCTACGACAAACACTTTTACGTCGGCTTGGTTCTCATATTCTACTGAAAAAACCTTCTGCGCTTTGCAAACAGAAACCGAAGAAAAAATTAAAATTAAAGACCAAATTATATTTTTCATTTTACTTTTTATTAAGGTTAATTATCAAATTAAATATACTTTTTATAATACGTTTTAAACTCTAAATTTCATCAAAATTAAATTGAAAATCACGTTCTTTTCTGAACCATAATTGCCCTTCAAAAACCTCTAATTGACAGTCAAAATTATTAGAATATAATCCGCCAGTTCCAAGTCCTTGAGGCATATTATTTTGTTGTAAAAACGTCCACTGTGAAATTGCATTTAGACCAATATTACTTTCTAATGCAGAGGTAATCCACCATTTTATTTTGTGTTTTTCAGCTAATATAATCCATTCAATTGTTCCTCGAAAACCACCTACAAAACTGGGTTTTAAAATGATGTATTGCGGCTTGATTTTGAGTAACAAACCTTCTTTTTCAGCTACAGAAAACACTCCTATAAGTTCTTCGTCTAATGCAATTGGAATTGGTGACGTTTTACATAGCTCTGCCATCCTGTCAGTATTGTTTTTTTGTATTGGTTGCTCTATGCTATGTAATTTAAATCCAGATAATTGCTTTAATTTATTTAAAGCTACACTTGCATTGAAAGCGCCATTTGCATCAACTCTAATTTCAACTTGTTCAGGGGTGAAATGTTGCCGAATAAAACCCAATAATTGCAATTCTTCTTCGAAATTTATGGCTCCTATTTTTAGTTTTATGCAGTGGAAACCTTCTGTTAATTTATCTTCGATTTGTTGCTTCATAAAAGCTTCATTTCCCATCCAAACTAAACCATTAATTGGAATCGATTTTGTGCCATTTGTAAAGTCAGATGGAAAGAGTAAAAACGGGTTGGAACTTGCCAAAGATTGGAATGCCATTTCGACACCAAATTGTATAGAAGGGAACTCAATTAAGGCTTCCCAAAGCGCATCAATTCCGAGGTGAATATTTGCACAAGTCCACGCTAATTTTTCCTCATAATCAGGTCTGTCGTCGCAACTCAAACCACGAATAATTCCGCACTCCCCTATTCCTTTTTTACCGTCATTTTCAAGCACAATAAACCACGTTTCTTTCTCAGTCATAACGCCTCGAGAAGTTCCCGATGGTTGTTTGAAGTTAAGAATATATTTATGATATGTTGCTTTCAAAATTGTGATTGTATGATTAATATTTATATAGAAAATTGATTTCAGGAATCAAAATTAGGATTAATTACTGAAATCATACCCCCGATTGAAGTAAAAATCGTTTTTGTGAAAATCCTATTGAAATTGAAAGCGGGAAACCTGACTACCGTCAGCGGATAGCTCCAAAAAATTATTGAGATTTCCTTACTTATAATGTATTATAATTCGATGCTTTCTCCGATTTTTAAGAGCATTAAATCTTTGCCTTTATCGAAGAATTTCTTAATAGATTGTTCGTGATTTATTTCGATGAAACCGAATGTGTCGTAGTGATAGCCGAGGATTTTGTCGCATTCTACGAAATCGGAAGCGATTATTGCGTCGTCGATATCCATTGTAAAATTGTTGCCGATTGGTAGGATTGCTAAATCGAGTTTGGTGCGCAACGGGATGAGTTTCATATCCATTGTGAGGGCTGTGTCGCCTGCAATATAGATGTTTTTGTGCTCGCCTTCGATGACAAAACCGCCTGGATTTCCGCCGTAACTTCCGTCGGGAAAAGAGCTGGAATGGATTGCATTTACGAATTTTACGTTGCCAAAATCAAATTTCCAACTTCCACCGTGGTTCATTGGATGCGATTTTAATCCTTTTTTGCTGTAATGTCCAGCGATTTCTGCATTGGAAATTATGGTGGCGTTGGTGCGTTTTGCAATTGCTTCGACATCGAGAATATGGTCTTGATGGGCGTGTGTTAGCAAAATATAATCGGCTTTTAGAGCGTGAATATCAATGTGAGACGCTTTTGGATTTGCCGAAATATAAGGGTCAACAAGAATGGATTTCTTAGAAATTTCAATACCTAACGAAGCGTGACCGTAGAATGTAATTTTCATTTTATGAAATTTAAATGTTAAATATAAAATTAAGCGGTTCTTATCTTCCTCCCATAAACAAGTTTACAAAAATGTCTTGGAAGAAGAAAATCAAACTTAACGACAACAAAACGGATAACGCGAAAGTGCTTAACGCCACTTTTTTTAATTCGGGGTCTAATTCTTTAGGATTTTTATTTTTATAAACCGTTACGAGGTGTTTAATTAAAGGAATAAAGGCCAAAACAAAAATATATTGGTCGAAATTGAAATCTTTGAAATAGGAAAATTCCAAAACCAAAATCATAGCAGAAATCACCAAAAAATAATGGTATATTTTTGCTTTTTCACCGCCCATTTTGACAACAATTGTGTTTTTATTTGATTTTCTATCCGATGCTTCATCGCGCATATTATTGAGATTTAAAACTGCAACACTCAAAAATCCGATGGCGGTTGCGGGCAATAATAAAAACCAATCCATTTCTTTGGCAAACATAAAATAGATTCCAAGTGTGCTTACTAATCCAAAAAATACAAATACAAATAAATCTCCGTAACCCCTATATCCATAAGCAGAATTACCAACAGTATATCGGATTGCGGATGCAATTGCTAAAATTCCAAGTCCTAAATAAAATAATGAAAAGCCTAAATTATGGTCTTTGAAAGCAACATAAATCAGTAAAATTGCTGAAATTAATGTCAGTATTGAGGTAATTACCAAAGCGAGTTTCATAGCCGCAGGGGTAATTACGCCACTTTGAATGGCACGTTTTGGCCCTACACGATCTTCGTTATCAGTTCCTTTTATTCCATCGCCATAATCATTGGCAAAATTGGATAAAATTTGCAATCCTAAAGTGGTAGAAAGTGCGAAAATGACAATTTTCCAATTGAACATCGATTGCGACATTGCGTAAAAACTACCAACAATTATGCCCGAAACCGACAATGGCAATGTTCTTAATCGAGCGGCTTGAATCCAATGTTTCATTTTTTATGTTGATTTGTTAATTCGGTTATTCGTTAATTTGTTCCTAAAACAATATTACGGCAACCATTTTTTCTCAAAATTCGGTTTGCGTTTTTCAAGAAAGGCATTTCGTCCTTCTGTCGCTTCTTCAGTCATATAGGCTAATCGAGTGGCTTCACCAGCAAATACTTGTTGTCCAACCATTCCGTCATCAGTTAAATTCATAGCGAATTTTAACATTTTTATGGATGTTGGTGATTTTTGAAGTATTTCCTGCGCCCATTCAAAAGCGGTATTTTCCAATTCATCGTGAGGAATTACGGCATTGACCATTCCCATATCCATTGCTTCTTGAGCGGAATAATTTCTACCTAAAAAGAAGATTTCACGTGCTTTTTTCTGGCCCACCATTTTAGCTAAATAAGCAGAACCATATCCACCATCAAAACTTGTTACATCGGCATCCGTTTGTTTAAAAATAGCGTGTTCTTTACTAGCTAAAGTCAAATCGCAAACTACGTGCAGACTATGTCCGCCACCTACTGCCCAACCTGGAACAACAGCAATTACAACTTTTGGCATAAAACGAATTAGACGCTGTACTTCCAAAATATTTAAACGGTGTTGCCCGTCATCGCCAACATATCCTTGATGTCCGCGAGCGTTTTGATCGCCACCACTACAAAATGAATAGATTCCATCTTTTGACGAAGGTCCTTCTGCAGAAAGTAAAACAACTCCAATGGACGTATCTTCTTGTGCATCATAAAATGCTTGGTACAATTCAGAAGTAGTTTTTGGTCGGAATGCATTTCTAACATCAGGTCGATTGAATGCTATTCTAGCAACTCCATTGCATTTTTTATAGGTTATATCTTCAAACTCTTTAACCGTTTTCCAGTTTATGGTATTCATAATTGAACTATTTTAATGTAAAATTAAGGCATTTTTTACTTTTTATGGCAAGTTCAAATAAATATAATTTAGTTGGGATTGTATTTTGAAGTACAAATCCTGAAATATGGTTTTTAATTATAAAAAAAGAGGCTGAAAAGCCTCTTTTAAAATCGTTATTTAAAACATTTATTCAATCTCAAAAGCTTGACTTTCATTGTTAGATGCGTTTCTAACATTCAATGCTTTTCCAGTTGAATCTACTACAAAAGCAGCGAAATGAATGTTTGCTGTTACATAACTTGATGGAATTGTATAGGTAAATGATCTTGTATAAACATCATTAATTCCTGTAGCACCTGAGATTGCATCTCCTAAAATACTATTGGTAAGATAGGCTCTAAGCACGTCATCATAATCAAAGTTTACAATTGGATTCACACCGCCATAGTAAGTAGTTGAATTGGTTTGATTGTAAACTAAATTATCTTGAAGAGCGTAAACTACTAATTTTAGATTAGAAAAATTCTGTCCAAATTTAACATTAACCTCAACAGTAGCAGTGCTTCCAGATAAACTCGTATTTAAAGCTAAACCAATTCTTGGATTTACACCTGAAGTTAAATTAACCGCTTGAGCAATATTACTTGTTTCTGGATAAGTCCATTCTGTTTTTCTGTTTAACATTCCTGTTGGATAACCTACAAGTCCAATCATACTTTCTAAAGCTGAAGCAGCGGCAAAATTATATGGATCAGAACTTCCTCTGTGAATAGCTACTGAAACAGCATCTGTGGTTTGAGAATGCACTTGTTCTAATGCGTAGGAAACACTTGGGCAATATTGACACCAAGTTCCTGTATAGTCCTCAATTAAAACTCTTTTATTGAAATTGATTGCTTGTTGAACTGTAATTTGAATTGTTGGCGATGTTAAAGTAACATTAGCAGGTGTCAAATAAGTTGAGTAAACAGACAATGTTCCTGCTGTGGTAGTTGTAAAGCGATTTCCAGTTATTGCATTATTATCTACAAAAATAGTCGAAGTTGCCGTAAGAACACTAGCATTATTTCCTGTAACAACAAATGCCAAATTATCACCTGTCATTGCAGAAAGCAGATTTGAAGTTAATGTAATACTTGTTAATGGAATTGGAGCAACGGTTACGTTTACAAAAATCACTTGAGAAGTTTGATTTGAAAAAGTAGCTTTAACCGAATAAGATCCCGCAGTTGTGGGAGTGAAAACATTTCCAACAATTGGAACATTATTAACAATGATTACTGCTTGTGAAGAAACATCTGTTGCTTCATTAGTTACCACCGTAAAAGTAAAACTTTCGCCAGTATATCTATTTACAAAATCGGTAGCAATAGAAATTGATTGAATCCCAGGGTTACCGGATCCTGAATCGGAATTACTGCAAGAAATAAACAATCCAAAAAATAGAACTGCTAATAATAGGTTTAATTTTTTCATAAAAATAGTTAGTTATTTTGATTAAAGGCCTTACAAATAAACTGATTTATTTTAAATTAAATGCAATATTTATTCTTTATTTGCAATAACATTGAATTAACATTAACAAATATGAAAAAACTTGTTTTAATTTGTATTATTACTTTAAGCTCTTCGCTTTTTGCACAACATCAAATGCCATCTGTTTTATTAAAAAATCTAAAAGGAGAATCTATAAATTCCAATTTAGATTTTCAAAAAAAAGATGTTCTATATGTATTTTCATTTTGGGCAACTTGGTGCGCACCTTGTGTTCAAGAATTAGATGCTATTAGTGATGTTTATGGCGATTGGAAAAGTAAAATTAATATTGAAATTATTGCAGTTTCTGTAGATGATGCCAGAACTGAAAAAAGAGTAAAGCCTTTAGTTAATGGAAAAGGGTGGGAATACACTGTGCTTTTAGACACCAATCAAGAACTAAAAAGAAGTCTTTCAATTGCTAACATTCCTTATGTTGTAGTTGTAAAAAATAAGGAGATTGTTTACATTCAAAATGGACATTCCCCGGGTGGAGAAATTGAATTATTTGAAAAATTAAAAAGTTTATAAAATGAAAAAAACGATATTATTTATAGCAATTTGCACTTCAATTTCAATTTTTTCTCAAACTGATACAAAAACAGAAAAAATAAAAGGCAGATTATTTGGTGGATTTGAATCCAATTCTCAATGGTACTTAAACGATATCAATAGAGAAATTGAACATCCAGACCAACCCATTAGGTCAAATAATTATCTGATATTAAATTATAATTATGGCAAATGGACTGCGGGAATTCAAGCAGAATCTTATGCTTCAAAACCTTTATTGAATTTCAATCCAAAATATGAAAATACTAATATCGGAACCTATTTCCTTAATTATAAATCAAAAAAGTTTGATATTA
>CANINJ010000060.1 GCA_947468985.1 Bacteroidota bacterium | reverse complement strand
TGAAACGCATATTTATTTACGTTCAATTGGCTAACTTTCAAATCTAAATAAGTCGTTGTATCACCAACAACAATTGGATATACTTTATTATTTACATCAAAACTATAGACGAAATCATTTCCTGATGTTTGATTCCCATCAGAAATTAAAACCGTTGGAAACGTTACGTTTTTATTGATGCTTTTCACACTTTTCGCAACTTCATCAATGTTCGTTTGCTTTCCCTTAAAATCAAAAGTTTCCGAACTTTGAAAATCGCTATCAAAACGATACGATTGCACATCAAATTTCTCTTGAATTTCAGCATTAGAAATGATTTTTTTATATACTTCTAATGAAGTTGCCTCAGCTTTTAAATCCACAATCGAATTGGAATTATCGACTGCAATTGCCAAAGGTGTTTTTACAATTTCAAAGGTTTTACGAGATAAAATTGGGTTTATCAGCAATAATAAAACACCAAATACTGTAAAAAAACGTAAAAAAGCTAAAATCAAATGCGCTTTCGACTTGATTTTAGCTTTATAAAAATATTGATAATACGACAAACCACCCGCTATTAGAAGTGAAATCAATACTAATAGAATGGTGTTTGTGGTCATTGTTAAAATTTATAATAATTTATTACGTAAGCATTCCTCCACAAACATTCATCACTTGACCCGTCACATACGCACTCATATCCGATGCGAAAAACAAGCAAGCATTGGCAACGTCTTCAGTAGTTCCGCCACGTTTCAATGGAATTCCATCTCTCCAGCCTTTCACCACATCCTCGTTTAATTTCGCCGTCATTTCGGTTTCTATAAATCCTGGCGCAATCACATTACAACGAATATTTCGTGAACCTAACTCTAATGCTACCGATTTTGAAAACCCAATTACACCCGCTTTTGAAGCTGAATAATTCGTTTGTCCCGCATTTCCTTTCACGCCAACAACGCTACTCATATTGATAATTGAACCCGAACGTTGCTTCAAAAATGTTTTCTGAATCGCTTTTGTCATATTGAAAACCGACTTCAAATTCACGTCAATTACCTTGTCAAAATCCTCTTCAGACATTCGCATCAAAAGATTATCTTTCGTAATTCCAGCGTTATTTATTAAAATATCAACTGTTCCAAAATCTTCTAAAACCGCATCCACAAAGGTTTGAGCCTCATTGAAATCCGATGCGTCCGATTGATACCCTTTTGCTTTTATTCCCAAAGCATTCAATTCTTTTTCCAAAGCCAATGCAGATTCCACCGAAGAACTATACGTAAACGCTACATTTGCACCGTTATTTGCGAAAACTTCCGCGATTCCTTTCCCAATTCCTCGACTTCCGCCCGTGATTATGGCTGTTTTTCCTTGTAATAATTTCATATCCGAATTTTATTTTATATTTTTTTTTGAAGCTATTTCCTGCTGTCATTCCAATCCACGCTAAAAAGCATGGGATTTTCCCTTCCATCAGGGCAAATTTACGTTCGCCAAATATAAGATAATTCCCTTTTTAAAAAAAATACATTTTAAATTAAGAAGTTAACATTATTTAAACAATAAAAATTCTTAGTATTGCAAAATGGCAACTAATAAAAGTGATTTTACAACCTTATATAATGAGTACAGTGTACTGGTTTATAATGTTGCGCTCAATTATTTGCAAAGTGTTGAAGATGCTGAAGAAATCACGCAAGATGTTTTTATACAATTGCATACTTCATTGCATAAATTTCAAGAAAAATCAACATTAAAAACGTGGATTTATCGCATTACAATCAACAAATGTTTGGATTTCATCAAACATAAAAACAGTCAAAAACGCTTTTTTATTTTTGGTAAGAAAAGTCAAAACGAGTTAGAAATCCTAAATATTTCCAATTTTGAACATCCAGGAATTCTATTAGAAAACAAAGAAAAAGCAGCATTGCTATTTGGAATCATCAATGAATTAGGTGAAAATCAAAAAACAGCGTTTCTACTTTCAAAAGTAGATGGTTTGAGTAATTCTGAAATTGCAATAATAATGGAATTGAGCATTTCATCAGTAGAATCATTGGTTTTCAGGGCTAAAGTTATCTTAAAAGAAAGATTATCAAATAAATTTGAAGAATACCGCAAGAAAAAATAATAAATAACGTCTAATAAATTATGGAAGCGAATAACTGGACAAACGACATTCTAAATAGCAGCGAAGGCATCACAAAAGTGATTCCTGACACCTTGTTATTTTCAAAAATCCAAAACAAAATCAGCATTCAAAACTCAGTTTCAAGGCAATGGATTTGGATTGCAGCAGCATCATTTACTATATTAGTATCTTTAAATGTAAAAATGCTGTTGTCAAATGCTACAAAAACTACAGTTCCAACGGAAACAATTGTTTCGTCTGTTTCAAATAGCAACCAATTATACTAAGCTGCAATGGATAAAATAAAACTATTAACGTATGCTGTAATTGGGCTTTTATTGCTTAATGTGGGAATTATAGGCTTTCTATTTTTTTCAAGACCAAATAGAAATTCAAATGAAAATCATAGAAGACCTAATGATATTATCGCTGAAAAATTGCATTTTGATGCCAATCAAAATGAAAAATACGAATCAATAATTCCTATTTATAAAGACAAAATAGATTCTTTAGATGCAATAAATAGAAAACTTAAGTCGGATTTGTATTCTCAATTGAAATTGCAAGTTGTAAATTCTGCTATAAAAGACAGTATAATAACTTTATTTTTAGCCAATCAAAGACAGATTGAGCAATTGCATTTCAAACATTTCCTAGACATCAAAAGTATTTGTAAAACATCACAATTACAGGATTTCAATGCTTTGACACAAGAATTAGGTAAAATGTTTTCCAATCAAAATAGCAAACCGCATCCGCCTGGGGAAAAACCTCCAAGAAATGAAGATTTTCCAAGACCGCCAAGAGAAGAAAATCAAGCGCGACAAGCCAATGACACGAATTACCCGCCACCGCCTCCAAGAGATAGAAATCATCCGAGACCGCCACGAGATGAAAATCGACCGCCTCCGCCGCGTTGGGACGAAGACCGTCCGGGACATCCCGGTGATGAAAACCGCCCACCGCCTCCACCAAGACCTTATGACGGGAAGTAAAAGTATAATTGGAGCATTTGTAATTCTTTTTTTTCAGTTGGCTTTTGCCCAAGAAAAAAAGGATAGTTTAGTTTTGCGTCTCAATTTGAAATTTAGAACAGAAGCATTACAACGTAACAAAAAATATGTTTCCGAATCCAAAGACACTCTTGAACTTGAGGTATTTAGATTTTACATTTCTAATATCAATCTTCAATTCTCTGATGCAACTTCTTTTTCAGAATCTAACAGTTATCATTTAATTGATATTGAAAACCCAAATTCTTTTCATATTCCAATTACACAAACATCAGATAAAACAATATCAAAAGTCACTTTCTCGATAGGAATTGATAGTTTAGCAAGTGTTTCTGGGGCAATGTCTGGCGATTTAGATCCAACAAAAGGAATGTACTGGGCGTGGCAAAGCGGTTTTATAAATATGAAAATAGAAGGCAAAAGCTCGAGTTGCAAAACCCGTAAAAACGCTTTTCAATTTCATATTGGCGGCTATATGAAACCCAATTATGCCATTAGAACCATCGAATTAAAACCCATAAATTCCAATTTAGAAATTAATGTGGATGTTGCAGAATTGTTTAATCACATTAAACTATCAGAAAACAATAGCATTATGATTCCTGGTTCAAAAGCAATGGAACTTGCAGATAAAGCTATTGGAATGTTTAGTATAAATAATACAGAAAACTAAAATGAAAGTTCCTTTTAAATATCTTTTTGTCATAGGAAGCATCGTTCTTTTTTCATTGGCATTTACCTTTTTAAAGCCTACTCCACTCTATTTAGAAATTCCTAAAGGTTGGCCAAAACCACATTATGATTTTTCGAAAAACCCATTGACAGAAGAAGGATTCCAGTTGGGAAGAAACTTATTTTACGATCCTATTTTATCGCGCGACAATACGATTTCATGTGCCAGTTGTCATTTGCAAGCTACAGGTTTTACTCACGTAGATCACGAGTTGAGTCACGGAATTGATGGAAAAATTGGTACTCGAAATTCGATAGCCTTAATGAATTTGGCCTGGTCAAAAAGTTTTATGTGGGATGGCGGTGTAAATCATTTGGATGTGCAACCTTTAAATCCAATTACGAATCCCGTTGAAATGGATGAAACTCTAACGAATGTAGTTTCAAAACTTCAGAAAAGCGAGAAATATCAAGCACTTTTTTTGGCTGCTTTTGGAGATTCTACTATCACAGGACAAAGGGTTTTAAAAGCATTGTCTCAATTTGAATTACTTCTAATTTCCTCCAATTCTAAGTATGATAAAGTGATGCGAAAAGAAGCTGTTTTCACAGATCAGGAGCAAAACGGTTATTCGTTATTCAAAACTAATTGTGCTTCTTGCCACAACGAACCCTTATTTTCAAGTGAAAAATTCGAACGAAATGGATTGCCAATAGACACGACATTAAAAGACATTGGAAGACAAAAAATCACAGGCAATCCTAAAGATTATGCGTTATTCAAAGTACCAACGCTCCGAAACATACAATTTACATTTCCGTATATGCACGATGGTCGTTTCAAAAAATTAACTGAGGTCATTAAGCATTACAATTCACTTGGAAACGATAAAAATTTACCAAAACAATTACAAAAACCAATGCGATTATCCGATAATGAAAGAGTAGATTTAGTTGCATTTTTACATACTCTGACAGATAAAGATTTTCTATTTGACAATCGTTTTTCATTTCCAAAAGAATAAATGGTATTATGTCCGCAAGAATATTATTTTTATTTCGTCTAAACATTTGTAAATAATACCAATAAATATGAAACAAAAAACTACACTTTTAGGAATGTTATTAATAGGATTTTCAATGTTTGCACAAACGAATCCATTAATTACCAAATGGTTACAAAACACCACTATTATGGGACGTCATTATGTTTCTGGAAATTCAACAGCAATTGTTGATGCTACATTGGCAAATGTACAATCAGTTCAATTCAATTTGACTACTGTTTATGTTTCAGCAACAGGAATACCAGCTTATATTACGGGTCCTTTTCAAGGAAATCCAACAACTGGTGCTCCAACTCCACAAAATAAAATATTTAAGTTTTCACTAAATCCTACTCAAAATACAGGAACCCTTTCGGCTACAACTGGAGGAAATATTGGATTATTTAAAAATGGTGTGGCTTTATTTGATTATCGTGATGGTGTAGCTTGGAGCAGTTCAACCAATGCACTGTGTGGTGGTCCAGGAAATCCTGCTTGTACAGGTGGTCCAGGTACAACTCAAGCATGGAACAGAGATGCAATTCCTGCTGAAATGAATGGTTTTGATTGTGCAAAAGCACATCCAGCAAATGGCAATTATCATCATCATCAAAATCCAAGTGCCTTTAGATTGGATTTAAATGTTTTGTCTCCGATTTGTACAACCTATCCATCTGATGGATTATATGTTATTGACCCCGCTGCACATTCCCCTTTATTAGGTTTTGCCTACGATAGTTTTCCGATTTATGGTGCCTATGCTTACGCAAATACTAATGGAACCGGAGCAATTACAAGAATGAAATCAAGTTATCAATTACGTGTGATGACAACCCGAACTAACGGCCCAGCTGTAAGTACAACCTATCCATTAGGCTATTTTAGAGAAGATTATGAATATGTTGATCATACTAGTTCTGGTGATGCGAGTTATTTAGATGTACATAATGGTAGAATTTGTAACACTCCAGAATATCCAGTTTCTCTATATCCAAACGGAATCTATTGCTATTTTGCAACTGTTGATGCCAATTATAATTCTGCATATCCTTATGTTGTAGGTCCAACATTTTATGGCACTGTTTGTACGAGCACTCCTGGTTCAGACTGCAATGTGGTAACTGCAATTCCAACAGGAACAACAACTTATTTAGCCAATACTACTTTTAATTTTAATGATACCAAAGTAGTCATTGCTCCTAATCCTGCTCAAGATTTCATTGCAATTCAGTCGCAAATGGTTGAAAATGATTTGAAAGTCGAGTTAATTGATGAGTTAGGGAAAGTAATAAAAACAAGCCAGATTTTTCAAGGAAGTACTTTAAGTGTTATAGAAACTGATACCGTTTATAACGGCTTGTATTTTATTAGAATTTCTAATGATAAAGAATCTAAGACTTTTAAAGTAATCATTGATAAATAAAAAAAAACTATTTTAGTAATCAATTATAAAATTTTTAATAAAATATTATTTAAAATTATCGTAAAAAAATAATGAATTAAATATCAAATTATGAAACAAACAATTGCATTTTTAATAATTGCATTTTTAGTATTGTCATGTAATAACAATAATGAAGATGTTTACACTGCTGTTCCTGAAACATATCCTGCCGTTCAAGTAGAATTTGGAAATTCGTTAGATTTAAACAATTTAGCAAATTACGCAAGCCAAACCGTTCCTGCATATATTACTAAAGACAATAGTGCGTTAAACCCTATTTCTAACAAAGGAGCAACTTTAGGAAGAGTGTTGTTCTACGATAAGAAAATGTCAGTAAATAATACGATATCTTGTTCAAGTTGTCACAAACAAGCAGTTGCTTTTGGTGATGATAATATAGCAAGTACTGGTGTTAACGGAACTACGGGACGTCATTCAATGCGTTTAATAAATACTCGTTTTTCAACTGAATCTAAATTCTTTTGGGATGAACGTGCTTCATCATTAGAAATTCAAACCACTATGCCTATTAGGGATCATGGGGAAATGGGTTTCAGTGGTTCAAATGGCGATTTAACTTTTAATGATTTAATCACAAAATTAAGTGCAATAAATTATTATAAAGAATTATTTAAATTCGTTTATGGTTCGGAAGAAATTACAGAAACTAAAATTCAATTTGTTTTAGCACAATTTATTAGAAGTATCCAATCATTCGATTCAAAATATGATGTTGGAAAGGCTTCTGCACCAAATGACGGAGTAAATTTCAATAACTTCACCACGCAAGAAAATCAAGGAAAAAACTTATTTTTAACTCCTCCAACTTTTAATGCTTCCGGTGTTAGAACAGCAGGTGGATTGGGCTGTGCAGGTTGTCATAGAGCCCCAGAATTTGATATTGATCCAAACTCAAGAAACAATGGAATAATTGGAAGGATTGCTGGTGTAGGAGGTATTGATATAACCAATACAAGAGCACCTTCATTAAGAGATTTAGTTAAAATAGACGGAACTTCCAACGGTCAAATGATGCATACTGGTGGAATTACTACACTTCAAACAGTAATTGGTCATTACGGAACAATTAATATTGCTCCTGGAAATAACAATTTAGACCCAAGATTAATGCCTGGAGGTTTTGGCCAACAATTGAATTTAACTGCAACAGAAGTAAACGCTGTTATTGCGTTTTTAAGAACTCTTTCAGGTACCGATGTTTACACTAATACGAAATGGGCTAATCCATTTAATTAATCAAAAAATCCCACTCATAAAGTATTATTGAAACCAATACTGTTTATAACCGCTTGTATTTTATTAGAATTTCCAACGGAAAGGAATCAAAAAGTTATAAAGTAATCATTAATAAGTAATATTACCTTACTCTTTTATAAGTAAGTCCTTTGAGCTTTATTTTCATTCGTTTTGACGGATTGTATTTAATCTTGGCACTTTTTATATTGGCTTTGCCCAATTCTTCTAAAGTGTCGGCGGGTGTTCCTTGCACCGTAATTTGAAACGAACCCAAACTATCAATTCGCACAATTCTTCCTGCTGCTAAAGCTTCGGCAATTACTTCTGTGAGTCCAATGATAACACCGTAACAATCGGCTTTGCTCATGGAAGAACGCGAGGCTACAATTTCGGCAAGACTGTCTAAATCTTCTTCGCCTTTATGAATGGCACACGGATAATATTTTACTTGAGGCGGCGAAACCAAGATGTTTTTCTTGGGTACCATTTTAAAGTGTATTGCCATAATTGTCGTATTACTTATTAAACCACTGCTTCCCTATTTAAGTTGCTGCGTACTCCTTTTACTGCGCAACGGGAGCACTATTTTTGTTGGTCATTACAAATATAGTTAAACGTATGCATGTTTGCATTAAAACATATACATCTTTATGTACTAAAGATATATATGTTTTATATATAAGGTATATATCTTTTTATTTATTAAACTTGATATAATAAAAAATGCAGCTTGACAAAAGGATTTATGGGTATTGAGAGATGAAAAAATAGAATTGGAAAGCTATTGAACACCAATATGTATTAAACAAAAAAATCGATACCCTTACAAATTGTAATGGGTATCGATTTTTGAGATTCTAAAACTTAAAAAAGTTATTATTCTGAAACGGTATATTAGGTTTTAATAACCAAAGGCAAAATCATTATTAGCTGTTGTATTTCCTGAGAGTGTAAAAAAACATTTGTAATTAACTCTTTATTGCTCAAAAATAAGATCATCAAAATATATACTATTGTCTTCGTAACAATTATTCATCCAATCACAAAAACTAGCATTTGATGATATTTCTAATTTGCGAATACCATCAATATTGATAATTACTTGTTCATAAGCAGGCCCATTAAAAGGAGAAATATTAGCAAATACAGTACCTACAAGCGTATTATTTGCGTCATATCCCTTAAATGTAATTTGACTAATTGAGGTCATTCCGCTATTTGCAATCCAAATACTTTTAGCATTAAAGTTTTCCGAATTTAATAATTCTATTGTATTGCTATAATCGCTTAAATCAGCCATCCAAGCATAACTGCCAGAATTTACTTGCCAATTCATAATATAATTCCATGCATAACCAGAAGTACTCCATGTACTACCATATAAAGGCTGAGGAAATTGATTTCCATCAAATTCAAAGGATAGAGTTCTAGAAACCGCTGGTACAATATGCGTTACTAGATTAGACGGTGAACTTGATGCACTTGTTCCAACAGCATTAGTAGCTGTAACAGTAAAGGTATAAGCTATCCCATTAATTAAATTAGGAACAATAATAGTCCCACTTCCTGCCTGAGATACCGTTCCAATGTTACCTCCGGGAGATGCAATAGCAGTATATAAAGTAATGGGTGGATCTCCATCTGAAATGGGTGCGGTAAAAGAAACTGAGGTTTGAGTAGTACTTGCTGTAGCTATTCCTATAATTGGAGTATCAGGAATAGTGGTAGAAATTTTGCCATTTAAATTAACACTTCCATTACCTTCACTTGTTACAAGAATTCCATATTTAGTTAAATGACTACTACCGCTATTAGCAATTTTTCCGTTGC
>CANINJ010000059.1 GCA_947468985.1 Bacteroidota bacterium | reverse complement strand
TGTGGTTAGCCAAATTATTGTTGCTATTCCAATGTTACTAATTTACGAAGCAAGTATCTTTATTTCGGTATTTGTATATAAAAATAAAACCAAAGAAAATGTCTGAAATCCTATCTGAATTCAACGATTACCGTACAAAAATGAACGAAAAGTTATTGGCAGACAATAACAAAATCGTGAAGAGAATTTTCAATTTAGACACCAATGCGTATGCCGCAGGAGCATTAGATGTGAAAACAAAAGAGCTTTTAGGATTAGTAGCTTCCGCCGTTTTGCGTTGTGATGATTGTGTGAAATACCACCTTGAAACGAGTTTTAAAGAAGGTGTTACCAAAGAAGAAATGATGGAAGCAATGGGAATTGCGACTTTAGTAGGCGGAACAATTGTGATTCCTCATTTGCGAAGAGCTTATGAATTTTGGGAAGCTCTTGAAGACACGAGGCTGTAAGCCGAACTGATCGAAGATAAACTAAATAAATGTTAATGTGTTGATTCGGTTATTTGGTAATTCGTTAATTTGCGAATATCAAATAATAAGATTGACAAATAACCAACAATAAATGATACTAAGAGCAGAAAATTTAGTCAAAACGTACAAAGGAAGAAGTGTTGTAAAAGGGATTTCTGTAGAAGTAAATCAAGGAGAAATCGTTGGTTTATTAGGTCCAAATGGTGCTGGAAAAACGACTTCTTTTTATATGATTGTGGGATTGGTAAAACCAAATGCGGGGAATATTTATCTTGACGATATGAATATTACCGATTATCCAATGTATAAAAGGGCACAACAAGGAATTGGCTATTTGGCACAAGAAGCTTCTATTTTCAGAAAACTAAGCGTAGAAGACAATATTTTGAGTGTTTTACAACTTACAAAACACACAAAAGCGGAACAAGAAGCCAAAATGGAAAGCTTAATCGCTGAATTTGGCTTGAATCATATTCGTACAAATCGTGGCGACTTACTTTCGGGTGGAGAACGACGTAGAACTGAAATTGCCCGTTGTTTGGCTACAGATCCAAAATTTATTTTATTAGATGAACCTTTCGCAGGTGTTGACCCTGTTGCCGTGGAAGACATTCAAAGAATTGTAGCGCAGTTAAAAAACAAAAATATAGGAATTCTTATTACAGATCATAATGTTCAGGAAACATTGGCAATTACAGATAAAACCTATTTGATGTTTGAAGGTGGAATCCTAAAAGCGGGAACCCCAGAAGAATTAGTGGAAGATGAAATGGTACGACGAGTTTATCTTGGTCAAAATTTTGAATTAAGAAAAAAGAAATTGGAATTTTAGTTTATTGAAATACAACACGGATTACACAAATTTACATTTCTTATATGGTAAAAAAAATTATGCTTTTTTACCTGTAATCAAATTCATAATTACCGACAAGAATACATAGAATACAATTACCAATGCTACTCCCGAAAACTGAAACAGCACTAATAAAACCAGCGAAATTAGTAAGAATACAATTTGTAAGGCATTATCTTTAAAGTTGAATTTCTTGATTTTTAAAGCGAATAAAGGAATTTCCGCATTTAAAATATAAGCGCTTAAAAGTGTAATTACTAATAAAACCCAATTGTTAGTCAGCAATTCTAATGCCATTAAAGAATCTGAATATTTAATAATTAATGGCAAACTCAAAATAAACAGCGCATTGGCAGGTGTTGGCAATCCAATAAAAGAATCTGTTTGACGAGTGTCAATATTGAAATTCGCCAAACGATAGCAAGAACCCAACGAAATTATAAATCCTAAATAAGGAAAATACGCAAATGACGGATTAGTACTTACACTATTCGAAAGCATTAGAAACATAACAAATCCGGGAACAAATCCGCTGGTAACCATATCTGCCAAGGAATCCAATTGCAATCCTAGCGGACTGGAAACATTTAACAATCGAGCAAAAAAACCATCGAAGAAATCGAAGAAAATTCCCAAGCAAACGAAATAGAATGCCATTTCAAAATTCATTTCCACAGCAAAAACTAAGGCAATGCAACCACAAAATAGATTGAGAAGCGTAATTATATTCGGAATATGTCTTTTTATAGTCATTTTTGTATTTATTTTATAGTAACAAAGAACGCAAATTTAATACAATAAGTTAAAGACAAGTGCGTTTTTAGAATAGATTTTTAAAGTAATCCGAAACATTTGCTTTTATTTAGAAAAACAAAGTAGGAACATCATTAAAAATGTATATTTTTGGTAAAAAATCACAAATTTCAGGTTTGTAAATTGATTTCATTTGAAAAACAACATCTTCATAGTATTCGCACTTGCTACAACCTTAAGTTTTGCACAAACGGCGAGGAAATATTCCAATGAATTTATGAATATTGGTGTCGATGCGGCAGCTTTAGGAATGTCAAACGCAGTAACAGCAAGCTCTAATGATGTAAATTCGGGCTATTGGAATCCCGCAGGACTCATTGGATTGGAAGAAAAACAAGTTTCTATGATGCACGCCAGTTATTTCGCCAATATCGCTCAATACGATTATGCTGCTTATGCAACGCCCATTGACGACCAAAGTGCGTGGGGAATTTCAATGATTCGTTTCGGCGTGGACAACATTATGAATACCACACAATTAATTGACAGTCAAGGAAATATCGATTACAATAGAATCAGTCTTTTTTCAACTGCCGATTACGGAATGACCTTTTCGTATGCTCGAAAACTTCAACTTCCAGGTTTTCAATACGGTGTGAATGCAAAAGTCATCCGAAGAATTATTGGGAAATTTGCCAGTTCTTGGGGTTTTGGTTTTGATGTCGGATTGCAATTTACGAGAAACGATTGGAAATTCGGTTTGATGCTTCGAGACATTACCACAACGTATAATGTTTGGGCAATTGACGAAACAGAATACAATTCGATTAAAGATGCTATTGGCGGACAAAATCAAGAACTTCCTGAAAACACTGAAATAACATTGCCAAAAGCACAATTTGGAATGTCGAAAAAATTTGAATTTCACAACGATACCAGTCTTTTAGCTGCAGCCAATTTGAATATGAGTTTTGCAAGAACCAATGCTATTTTTTCTACAGATGGATTGAGCGTTGACCCAGCTTTAGGATTTGAATACGGCTATACCGATTTGGTATTTATTCGCGCTGGCGTTGGGAATTTTCAAAATGTGGTACAAATTGACAATACAGAAAAAGTTGGATTTCAACCCAATGTTGGTTTGGGATTCAAGTACAAAGGAATTCAGATTGATTATGCTTTAACCGATTTAGGAGATCAAAGTGCTGCTTTGTATTCTAATATTTTCTCGGTAAAAGTAGATTTAAGTATTTTTAGATAAGTATAAGAAACAAATAAAGTAAAATGTATCGCATAAAACAGACCCTACTCTACTCTTTTTTAATCGTTTTCCTATTTACAAATAAAGTAATTGGTCAAATTCTTCCCCTTTCTGAAAATGCCGAAGTAAGTATTATTACTTGTGGGACAGGCTCTGAAATTTATTCGTTATTTGGTCATACGGCCATTAGAATTAGAGATGCCGAAAACCAAATTGATGAAGTTTATAACTACGGTACTTTTGATTTTAGCACACCAAATTTCTATTTAAAATTTGTAAAAGGAGATTTGCAATACTTGGAAACGAGTTGCACTTTTGAGGAGTTTTTCCAAGAATATCTATACGAAAAAAGAAGTGTTGATGAGCAAATTTTGAACATTTCAACAAGCCAAAAACAAGCGCTTTTTGACTATTTAAATGCTTCTTTACAATCGGAGGAGCGCTTTTATACCTATAAATTTATTGATAAAAATTGTACTACAATGGTAATTAATGCTATTAATAAAAGTATTGGAAAAGAAGTTATCGTTAAGGACACCAAAGAAGACAAAACCTACAGAGATATTCTCTTTCCTTACTTTGAAGTACATTTCTTTGAGCAATTAGGAACGAGTATTATCTTTGGAACAAAGGTCGATTTGAAAGGGGAAGAGTTGTTTTTACCTGCCGAACTCCAAGAAAGTATCAAGACTATTTCTTATAATAATAGACCGCTTTGTAAGGAAAATAGAAAAATAATGGAATTTGAAAAGGAAAAAGTTCCTTTTTCGTGGTGGAATAATTATTATGCTTTTTGTTTGCTGTTTTCGTTGATTATAATTGCAAATAAGAATTCTATTTACAAAGCCTATTTCATAGCATTAGGGATGCTTGGACTCTTTTTTATAGTTGCAGGATTTTACTCTCTGCACAAAGAGTTGGCTAACAATTACAATATCTTATTATTCAATCCAATATTGTTTTTGGTTGTATATTTCCAAATTAAAAACAACAGAAAATTGATTTTATTTACCAGCTTATTAAGTATTTTATGTTTGCTTGCTTATGTATTTATCTTGTTTGGCAAATCCTATTTAGGAATAGTATTGCCATTGATTATTACGAGTTCCATCGGTTTGATAAAATTGATAAATAGAAATAGAATTAGCCAATTATAGATTAATTTGATTCAAAAAAATTCTACAATCATTATTGACCTCGGTAAAATAAAACAGTGCTAAATGTTTTAATTACAATATTAATATTCATAAAAAGTGACCTGTGTTTTATGTAATATAAATCGTATTGTTACTTTATGAAACTGCTTCTTTTATTCTTCGTAACGCTTCTGTCAATAAATCCTCACTTGTAGCATACGAAAAACGAATGCAATCAGGGTTTCCAAATGCATCACCAGTTACAGTTGCTACATTTGCGTGAGATAAAAGATACATTGAAAAGTCATTGGCATCTTTAATAAAAGTACCATTTAGAGTTTTTCCGAAGAAAGAAGAAACATCTGGAAACACATAAAAAGCACCTTCCGGCACGTTGATTTTGATTCCTGGAATTTCTCTTAATAATCCAACAACCAAATCTCTACGGCTATGAAAAGCAGTAACCATATGTTTCAAAACAGACGGATCTGCATCGACAGCAGTAATTGTAGCGCGTTGCGCAATACTGTTTGCACCACTTGTAACTTGACCTTGAATTTTTGTACATGCTTTTGCAATAAATTCAGGAGCTCCAATATATCCAATTCTCCATCCTGTCATAGCAAATGCTTTTGCAACACCATTTACAGTAATGGTTTTTTCAAGCATCCCTGGAATGGAAGCTATACTACAAAAAGTGCCTGAAAAATTAATGTGTTCGTATATTTCATCGGCAACAACATATACGTTTGGATATTTTTCCAACACTTTTGCCAATGCAGTTAATTCTTCTCTATTGTAAACAGAACCACTTGGATTACAAGGGGAACTGAACCACATCATTTTTGTTTTTGGTGTTAAAGCCGCTTCCAATTGTGCTGGTGTGATTTTGAAATCGCTTTCAATTGACGTTGGAACTTCAACAGGAACGCCACCCGACAATTTGATTATTTCAAAGTAGCTAACCCAATACGGAGCAGGTAAAATCACCTCGTCACCATCGTTTAGCATTACTTGAGCAATGTTGTATAAAGATTGTTTTGCACCAGTAGAAACTACAATTTGAGAAGGTTTATAGTCTAAATCATTGTCTCTTTTGAATTTTCTACAAATGGCTTCTTTTAATTCTTGGTAACCCTCAACCGGAGAATAGGTGCTATAATTTTCATCGATGGCTCTTTTTGCCGCTTCTTTAATAAAATCAGGAGTATTAAAGTCAGGTTCTCCTAAACTTAAACTGATAATATCTTTTCCTTGTGCTTTTAATTCTCTTGCCAATGCCGCCATTGCCAATGTTTGTGATGTCGATAAATTATTTATCCTATCCGAAAGTGGGTTCATTATTGGTGTGTTGTAGTTAAGTTTTTGTAAGAATTATCCAAAGATGAATTCAATTATGCCAAAAGTTCAGGTTTCATTCCTAAATTTTTCAAATGTTTGAAATGTGCAATTACAGCGGTTCTCATTGATTGATATTCATAATAAGGAAGATTCGCTTCTTGCGCTGCTTCTTTTACAAATTTTGCAATATTACTATAGTGAATATGGCTAATATGCGGAAATAAATGATGCTCAATTTGATGATTTAATCCACCTGTGTACCAGTTTACAATGAAACTCTTTGGAGCAAAATTTACTGTTGTAAATAGTTGATGCACCGCCCAAGTGTGTTCCATTTCTCCTTCTTCATTAGGATGCGGATTGGTTGTGTCTTCCGTAATATGAGCCAATTGGAATACAATACTCAAAATTAAACCAGCAGTATAATGCATGATGAAAAAGCCAATTAATACTTGCCACCAATAAATCCCTAATACCATTGGAATAACAATCCAAACGGCGAAATAAATTATTTTAGTGATTACTAAAGTTGTCCAAAGAAATTTTGTGCTTTTTGGCTCACCATAAGATAATTTTCTTTTTAGATAAAGGCTCATCTGTTTGAAATCGGTGGTTAAAGACCAATTAAAGGTTAATAAACCATACAAGAAAATAGAATAGTAATGTTGGAATTTGTGAAAACTCAACCATTTTGCTTCTTTGGTAAAACGGATTACGCGACCTGCATCTAAATCTTCATCGTGACCAGGAATATTAGTATAAGTATGGTGAAGAACGTTATGCTGAACTTGCCAGTTGTAAACGTTTCCTGCTAAAATATAGATGGTTCCACCCATGAATTTATTAATCCAATTTTTATTGGAATACGACCCGTGATTTCCATCGTGCATCACGTTCATTCCAATTCCCGCCATCCCAATTCCGATAACTATTGACAACAATGAAAACATCCAAAAAGGCATTGTTTCCATAGTAATAATTAAAAAATAAGGGGCTAAAAACACTGTGAAAAGAATTGCTGTTTTTAAATACAATTTCCAATTTCCAGTTTTTTGTATGTTGTTTTCTTTGAAGTAGTTGTTGACTTTGGAGTTCAAAGTTCTGAAAAATTTCAAATCATCTTGTTTTGCAAAAGTGGGGGCATTGTTATTCATAATATATAGATAAGCTACAAATGTAATTATTATTAAATTTAATATACAAAAATCAGGCTAAAATTTTAGTTTCAAAGTATTACTTTTGTTAAAAATTACACAATGGAATTCATCCTAAAATATTTCCCTAATTTGACTGACGTTCAGAAAAATCAATTTGTTCAATTGGAAGCGTTGTACCAAGATTGGAATTCAAAAATCAATGTAATTTCTCGCAAAGACATTGATGAGTTGTATGTGAAACACGTTTTGCATTCTTTGGCTATTGCGAAAATCCAAAAATTTGAACCTGGAACTTATGTTTTAGATGTAGGAACAGGTGGCGGTTTTCCTGGAATTCCGTTGGCAATTTTATTTCCAGAAACACGATTTTATTTGATAGATGTCATTCTGAAAAAGATAAATGTTGTAAAAGCGGTTGCTGAAGCATTGGATTTAAAAAATGTCAAAGCCGAGCAAATGCGTGCTGAAAATGTCAAAGGCGATTTTGATTTCATCGTAAGTCGTGCGGTGACAAACATGCCAGATTTTGTTTCTTGGATAAAAGACAAAATCAAAAAACAGCAAAAAAACGAACTCAAAAATGGTATTTTGTACCTTAAAGGTGGCGATTTAACAGAAGAATTGGCGGCATTTCCAAATGCAAAAGAATATAATATTGCCGATTTTTTTGAAGGTGAATTTTTTGAAACTAAAAAAGTAGTTCATTTGCCTTTGAAGTTTAAAAACTAAAAAATTGCGGCAAGTTGTGGCTGGAAATGTAATTATGAAAATATGAACGTAATTATTTAGCCCCGATAGTAGTGGTATCCTGTTGTGGGGGTTCGCCACAAGAGATATAGCGAATAGCGGGGGAAATAGTGTGGTAAGAACTGGAATTTCTGCTCCAAAAAAAAGACAAGCTCAAAATCAAGTTTATCTTTTTTAGTTATGGGCGATATTGATTTATCTTCAAATCAAATGTTAGATTTTTTTATTGAGGAGAAACCATAATATAGCTATTATTTTTAAGCCAATTTTTACTATTTATCGACTTTTAAATTAGAATTCAAGTAATCACTTGGTGTTTCTCCTGTCACGTCTTTAAAAGCATTATAAAAGCTTGAACGTGAAATAAATCCTGACATTTGAGCAATTCCATCAATAGTAATATTTGAATGATTTGATTCTAGCAATATTTTTTTTGTGTATTCAATTCTTAGCTCAGTTTTTAATTTTGAAAATTTAGTTTTAAATATAGAATTAATACAATAAGAAACATGATTTTGAGGAACTTCCATTTTTAATGCAATGTCAGAAATCGAAAAATTAGGATTTAAATATGGTTTTTCTTTTTCGAAATAGCTTTTTATTTTATCCGATAATTCTATAAAAGGATCGTTTGCAATTTCAATATGAAGTTTGTCTTTAGAAATAACCTTTGATTTGTTAGTCTTAATTGTTTTTCGTTTTATTTTTGAAATGGAACTTTTGTGATTTGGCATTCCATATAAAATTTCAGGAAAAAATAAAACTCCAATAGCCAAAAACACAAACGCGATTCCAGTTGTAAAATTTACAATTAAAGTATTTTGTTTTAGTTGATCACTAGTATAATAGATAAAATAGATCGTTAATATTATAAAGTTTAATATTAAAAATAGAACTAAAATAATTAGAGAAACTAACCATCTATAGGTGATTTTTAATTGTTTGGCTGGAATATTCAGATAATTATTTTTCTTCTTTGAAAACTTACATAATAACATTCCAGAGAATAGGGTATAAATTACTAATAAAAGTAATCTAATAATGAAATTGAATTTATAATTAAAAAAAAAATTGACTTTAATAAATTTAATATTATCAAAGTTGTCAATTATCAATTGTGCCACTTCTTTTTTGTAACTAAATGGAGATAATAAATAAGAGGATATTCCAATTAAATGAATTAATGCAGGGATAAAATGCAAATAATCTTTGGCTTTTAATCCTTGTCTATCTTTTAATGTACCTCTTACATAAAAATATAGAAAAGGCCCAGAAAGTAACATAAAAGGCGAAATGTTATTATAAAATAGAGCCATCCAAAAAGCCGATTTTCCATAAACAGTTAGGTAATGGGTCAAGCCATAAATGGCGACTAAGAAGAAAAACAACCCAACAAAAACTGCGTTTTTATTCAGTTTCCAATTATAGATAATTAAAATAATTGCTAATAAAATTAGCATTAATGAGATGTATAATAACATTTGAGGGAAATATTAATTATTACAAAAGTAATAAAAATTATTTAAAAAAATGTCCTCTTTTTATTGAGCTTATTGTATTGCAATTACTTGTAATAAAAAAGACAAACTCGAAATTCAAGTTTGTCTTTTTTATATGTGGGCGATATTGATTTATCTTCAAACCAAATGTTAGATTTTCTAGAATATTTTATTGAGGAAATGTCATAAAAAAAACCTCTAAATTACTTTAGAGGTTTTTGGTACGACAGTGGGCGATATTGATTTATCTTCAAACCAAATGTTAGATTTTCTAGAATATTTTATTGAGGAAATGTCATAAAAAAAACCTCTTAATTTCTTAAG
>CANINJ010000058.1 GCA_947468985.1 Bacteroidota bacterium | reverse complement strand
TTTGTGTTGGGAATAGCACATCGCTTGTTCCTAATGTTGTGGTGATTGATTTGTTTGCTGAATTTTCTTTTAATACTAAACCCGGAACTGTTGGTAAATCAGCTGTTCCTCCCAAATCTCCAGCTAATTGAATTTTTCCTTTTAATATTGTAGTAGCATCTACAATTGTAGCTGAAGCAACTTGTGCATCCACATACGTTTTCACCGCGTTTTGAGTTGGAAATAACACATCGCTTGTTCCTAATGTGGTGGTGATTGATTTGTTTGCTGTATCTTCTTTTAATGCTAAACCTGGAACTGTTGGTAAATCAGCTGTTCCTCCCAAATCTCCAGCTAATTGAATTTTACCTTTTAATATTGTTGTAGCATCCGGAATTGTAGCTGAAATAACTTGTGAATCCACATAGGTTTTCACCGCGTTTTGTGAAGGAAATAACACATCGCTTGTTCCTAATGTGGTGGTGGTTGATTTGTTTGCAGTATTTTCTTTAGTATTCAATTCAGTTTGCGTAGCGATTGAAATTGGCTTGTTCGGATCTGAAGTATTATCTACGTTGTTTAAACCTAAGTTGGCTCTAGCATCAGTGGCAGTTGTAGCTCCAGTTCCACCATTTAGAAGGGCTACAACACCAGAAACATTTTCTGCAGTTATTGACGCATTAGCAAATGGAACAGAAGCAATCGGTTGGTTTGTAAGTTCCAGAAATTGATCGCATAAACCTGTTGAATCTAATTCTACTTTTAAGTTTTTTTGTGCTAAAGAATTCCAAATTATATCATTAAAATTACTAGCATAACCTCCTGTTTGATTTCCTTGACCTATATTAATATTGACCATTCCAAATTCATCAGTTCTAACATTGACTACTTCTCTGTACTCCATATTATTGGTTGAATCAAAAAAGCTAAATTGTAAACAAATATTTTTGTTTGCCATTGGTACATTAGTTACATTGACCCCTGGAACATTTTGCCCACCTGGCACATAAATTATAGCTTGATAGCTTATGCCTCTATTTTGTGAAAAAATAACTGTTGAAAGTAATAAGAAAACTAAGTAAAATATTTTTTTCATGTTGTATTATCTTTTAATTAAATCAAAATATCCTCCGAAAAGAATTTGAGTATTATTAATTGAAACATTATCGGGGTTATTTCCAAGTTTTAGGCTTTTACTAAGATTTAATCCTGCACTTAAATAACCATTTTTAGACAAGTAATATTTAGAATATATCCCAATAACTGGTTGAACAACTAATCCAGAGAATTCGTTATTTCGAACTAAATCATAAGTGGCATTATTAACAGTTTGTACTCCTCTAATTATAGTAGAAAGATTAAGGCCTGCTTTGGCACTCAAAAAAAAATAATAAGATTCGTAAAATTGATAATCTACAGTACTCTGAATACCAAGGTAGGTTGTTTTATACTCTATATTGCTTAATTCTGATTTTGCTGTTGCATTGAAATCGTTTATAGTAAGACTGCCTGAATATTTTAAATCTTTAAATTTTTTATATTTCAATACATCGGTATATCCTAATTCATAAGCATCACCTACACCATTTATGTGTAATTTTCCCAGAAATTCAGATCGGTTATTATATGAAAATGTTGTAAAGTTTTTTCCAAGATTAAAATAAACTCCTTGGGAATAAATTGAATAGCTGAATAGAAATAAAAGAATGTAAAGTACAGTTTTTTTCATTTTTTTGGATTTAAGAATAGGAGTTTTAAATGAGTAATTATTTCCTTCTAATTTGAAAAAATATCCCTAATAGTAATTTAATTATCATAGAAAGATATAATTAGTATTTTAAAATTGGGCGCTAAAATACTTCATCAAATAATATTACAGGTATCAATTTCCTTAAAAATTGTCCAATTTTTTAAATAATTGGACATATTGTTTTCAAATATTGATTAAAATAAAAACATAATACTTTAATAATTGCTTGTATTTTGAAATACGCACAACGATTAGCTAATTATATCACTTTATTCAAAATAATACTTGAAATTTTATTATATAATGTTTGCTAATTAACAGACATACTGAATTTCATGATTTAGACTCATAAAATAAAAATTGATTTTCTGACTTAAAGTAAATAAAAATCTATTTGCAGGTAAAAAGAAATTTTAATTTATAAAAAAAAGCAATTCCAACTAAGAAATTGCTTTTCGGTATTTTTAAATGGGACATGGATTTGTAATTCTAATTACAACAACACCTTTTTCAAACCTTCAAAATCCAACGTGACTTGTTCGCCTGAAATAAGGTTTTTCAATGGACATTAACATCAAAGAATGTGACTTAAAATTTGGCTAAGGCATTGCAATTTATAACTTGAAAGAAAAGAGGTTTTATTATAGAGGTGTTGGGCCGATAGGTTTAATTATTTTTTGAATAGTACAAAGAAGTTTCAATAAAATTCCGGAGTAAAGAAACGGAGTAAGGAAAATAAATAAACGATTAAAAATCATCAAAATCCGTTAAATTTCATAAGGATTTAAGAGATTAAATTATTTTCATAACCCTGAGGTCGAGAGTTCAAATCTCGGTCTCACTACAAACACAAACCACTAATATACTAAATATTAGGGGGGTTTTTATGGTTATTTTTTAATATTTATTAGAACAAATGCTATTAAATCTTGAATACTTATTATATATTTGTTGGATTATAAACAAAATTTAAATTATGAAAAAAAATATCCTATTTCTATTATTAGCTTTAGTTTGTTCTTGTTCCAATTCTGATAATTCTAGTAGTTCAAGCTCAACAAGTATTAATCCTCCAACTTGGGTTCAAGGGTATTGGTTAAGAGAAGTTAATGTAGATGGAGAAGTAACAGATTTACAAGGGTTAAAAGCGACAAGTAATGACTTTTATTTTACTCAATTAGGATCGGGAAATAGTATGAAAACTTTAATTAATAATACTCTACTAAGCGGAGGATCTGTTGTAGTAGATGAAATGATTAATACTACAGAATATAAGTTAAACATAAAATTCAATGAAAGCCCTTATCCTCAATATTATTTTAAAAAAATTACGTCTACAAGAATTCAATTTTTTGACACTGCTGGAGTTGGCGGAGCTTTTTTTATTAAACAATAGGGATTTTCAACCGGAACTCGCTACAAACACAAACCCCCTAAAAAATCTAATTTTTAGGGGTTTTTTATTGGAAATCACTCTTTTTTTGTGATGAATGGAGTAAGGAATTAAACAATAAATGATTAAAAATCATCAAAATCCTTTAAATTTCATAAGGATTCAAGTGATTTAATTATTTTCATAACCCTGAGGTCACTCGTTCAACTCCCGTCCTAGCCACAAAAAAAAACCCTGACATTTGTTAGGGGTTTTTTTTATTATACTTCGTAATAAAATTTGACACTATAATTTTAAACATTTCATAAAATTAATCCCTTCATTACTGTAAACTCTAATAAAATACATTCCTGATTTTAATCCATCCATGTCTAATGTATCACTTTGTGATTCATCCTTCATAACCAAAACGCCGCTTGTGCTATAAATTTCAACTTTTGTGATAGTTACATTAGATTTTAAATGCAACATACCTATAACTGGATTGGGATACATCGATATTTTTGATGCTACTGCACCACAATCTGAATTTACTACTACCGCGTCATTATTGTTTTGAAAACATTGATTTTGCATATAAACAACCTCGTTTGCATCGCAACATATTGAATTCAAATCAGGATTGCTAGAAAAATCTATATACTCTTCAATAACACTATTTTTAGTTGACAAACTGGTTAGTTGATTATTTTTACAAGAAAAATTTTTCAAATTAAACATATTATCCACAGCCAAAGTACTAAGTAAATTTCCTTCACAAAAGAAATTTTTCACATAATTTACGTTATCAATATTAAGGGTACTTATTAGATTATTTGAAATGAAAATGGTTTCTAGATTTAGACAATTACTCAAATCTAAACTCGATAAACTATTTCCAGTTAAATCTAAATTTATCAATTTTGTTTGATTAGTTAAATCAATAGAAGTTAAACGATTTTCTAGCGGATAAGCATATGTGCCCGAAGAACCTACACTTGTTAAATTTAACAAATTTACAGAGTCTGAAATATCAATTGTTGGTAATTTTCCTATATATCTTAAGTTTTTTAAATTTACAAGATTGCTGAAATTTACAGCTGTTAGCGATGGGCAGTAAATTTCAACATTTTTTAAAAGAATATTATTCGATAAGTCTAAAGATGTTATTAAATCGCTAGAACATTGAAACTTAACTAAATTAGTGTTATATGATATGTCAACAAAAGTTAATGAGGACGATCCTACCGAATTTAAGATACTTAATTGCTCCAAATTAATTAAATTAGGTTGGCTAAAATTTGGAAAATTAGCATAATAGGTAGAAATAACTTTTAGATTAGTAAAGTATTGCAAACCCTCTAAATCAGTAATATTTAAATAATAGAAATCCAAACCTATAACATTCAAAGCTTCTGATATCGAAATTTCACCATTGCGGTTGGCATCAATTGGTGGATATGTTATCGGATTATTTGGATCTTGATTAAAATTAATTGGCGCAATCAACAAAAAATCTTTAAGAACTGGGTCTGAAAAAGAAATATTTTGAGCATTGATTAATTGAAAGAAAAAGAAAAAGAAAAGTGTTGTTTTCATATAATTTAAAAAAAGTTAATTAAATTAATTATAGTACATAAAATTAAATCTTAATAATTAATTTAAAATAAATTTAACATATTAGGTAATTTTAATAACAATTGTTTAATTAATGTACATTAATGGGGTTGTATAAGTGGATAATCGGGGTTCTGAACTCCTTTAATGGGGTCTCGAACTCCATTAACGGGGTTATACAACGTGGTAAACGGGGTCTTGAACCCCATTAAAGGGGTTATGCAACGTGGTAAATGGGGTCTCGAACCACATAAATGGGGTTGTATAACGTGGTAAACGGAGTTTAGGACGTGGTAAACCACGTTATTAGACATCAAAACTCTAAATATCCTTACCGTAACTCCAACTTCAAACACCTGATAGGTTTTGGAAAACCGTCAAGTTGAACTTGTTTCAGCTTTTAAAATGAAATTCAGATTGACAAAACACACGAAAAGTACCCATTTTAGATTCACCAAATAAACAAATAAACCCTAATTAAATCATTTTCTAGGATGAAATGTATTCATGATTTCTGATAAATGCTTTCTATCAAGATGCACATATATTTCTGTAGTGGTAATAGATTCGTGACCCAGCATCAATTGAATAGAGCGTAAATCGGCACCATTTTCTAATAAATGTGTTGCAAAGGAATGTCGGAATGTGTGTGGACTTATAATTTTATTCAAATCAATTTTCACTGCCAAATCTTTAATAATTGTAAAAATCATAGCGCGTGTCAATTGGCGTCCTCTCCTATTGAGAAACAAAGTGTCTTCATGTCCTTTTTGAATGTTGACATGAGTACGAACAGCATTTTTATAAATCTCAATGTAGTTCTGAGTAAAGGAACCAATAGGAACAAAGCGTTGTTTATTTCCTTTTCCAGTAATTTTTATAAAGCCTTCGTCAAAAAACAAATCCGAAATTTTCAAGGAAACCAATTCCGAAACACGAAGTCCGCATCCGTAAAGCGTTTCTAAAATGGCACGATTGCGTTCGCCTTCATTGGAACTCAAATCGATTGCCGCAATCAATCGGTCTATATCAATAATAGACAAAGTATCTGGGAGCTTTCGACCTATTCTTGGAGTTTCTATTAATTCTAAGGGATTGTCAGTTCTATAATCTTCAAATAACATATATGTAAAAAAACTTTTTAACCCTGAAATAATTCTGGCTTGGGAACGGGCATTTACTTCTTTTGCAACACTATAAATAAAAAGTTGTATTGTTTCTTCGTTTATGTTTATAGGGGAAACGGAAATTGAATTTTCATCTAAAAAAAGACACAAACGCTCAATATCAAAGGTATAATTGTCTATTGTATTTTTAGACAAACCCCTTTCAATTCGCAAATACGATTGATAACTTTTTATATAAGACTTCCAATTCATGAATACAAAGGAAAACTATTTGCATAAAAAAACCTCCTAAATAAGGAGGTTTTTAAAATTTTAAATTGGTGTTTGATTAGAATTTATAACCAAAAGAAATTTGAATAGATGAGTTTTTAGACCCAGATTGAGCTGGCAATAAATCTTTTTCAATATCAGAGAATCCCATATTGTAACGTAATCCTAAAGACATTGTTTCGTTAAGATTGTATCCAGCTCCTAAATTCAAACCAAAATCAGTTGAATTACAAAAATCTTTTACATCAGTTCCATCAAGTTTTGCAGACATCAAAAATCCAATTTGAGGTCCTGCTTCAATACTAAAAGCATCAGCTACATAATATTTAGCCATAACTGGAATATTAATGTAATTTAAATTTAAATCACCTCCAGTGAATTTAGCACCTTGAGCAGAATACAATAATTCAGGTTGTACAGCAAATTTGTCGCTAATTTTAAATTCAGCAAAACCACCTAAATGGAAAGCCAATAAAGAACTTGCACCTGATTCAGAAGTACTAGACATACTTAATCCACCTTTTACACCATACTTAGTGTCTTGTGCATTAGCAAAGCTAATTGCGAAAACTGCAGCAGCAGTTAAAATAATTTTTTTCATTTTTGTTATTGTTTAAAATTAATTACGTAAATGTATAAATAAGGGTTTCAATTAATCTTTGATTGTCTTGTAGTTATTAACAATGTTATCAACAGCCCTTAAATATAAAGGAATTCAAAACAAAAAAACCTCCAAAATTGGAGGTTAATTAATTTAAACAAAAACAAAAAATTAGAAATGCAAAGCAAATCCAATATTAAATTGAATAGTATTCTTATCAGTATACTTATCATTTAAACTTAAATTGTATTTCACACCAGGTTCAATACTCACATTAGTACCCAAAAACCAAGCATACCCGGCTTGAAGTCCTAAATAAGATGGGTTTTCATCAAAATCTTTAATAGTAGCGCCTGAATAATCAACTTGAACTGGAATTTGACTTAAAACATAATATTTTGCTGCTACTCTATAAGAAAAAATATTGGTGTCAAGTAAATCAGATTTCATTGAACCATATCCTAAACCTACTTTAAGAGCCAAGTCTTTGATTACAAAATACCCAGCTTCAGCCCCTAAATTTAGAATGGTATCCCCATCAGTATCAGAATAACTGAAACCTGTGTTGGATCCCATTGGAGTACCAAAATCGGTATTTACTTCAATAAGCCACTTCCCTACTTCTGTTTGACCTTCCGTTTTTGCTTTTAATTTGTCTTGTGCGTTAACAAATCCAAATACTAAAAGTGCACCAAGTGTTACGATAATTTTCTTCATTTTGTTTTTTGTTAATGATTTATAAAAATAAAATTATATGTTAATTTTATTAGTTACCTATTAAATCCAATAAACTCGATGAAAGGTGAAGTACTATCGATTAAAAACAAAAAACCACGCCAATGGCGTGGTTAAAGTAATAATTTTATAAGGGAAATAAATTAGAATTTATAAGCAACCCCTAATTTTACATTAGTTAAATCACTATTTACTGTAAATGATTGAACCGAATTATTAGTTTTAAAATTTAATAGTGCTAAAGATGTTTCTAAAACAAAGTTTTCAGATACAAAATAGCTAAATCCTGGACCAACAGACATATTGAATTCATCATCTCCACCCTTAACTGCTGGAATACTTAACGTAGAAGCAATTTGTGAAAAGATAGAGAATTGATTAGCTGCTGCATAATACTTTCTAAGATTTACTCCTAAAGTATAATCATTTGCTTTCATTTGATTAGAATTCACACCAAGTGAAATTCCATAAGTAACAGATTCCATAAAGAACTTGTTATAGGCAATTGTAACATTCAAAGGACGATCTGAACCTGCTTGATTGTCTTCAAATTTAAAAGAACCAGTAATAAAACTACTTCCTTCTGAGTAACCAAGTTTTTTTGCTTCTTTTTCTTGTGCATAAGAAAAACTAAAAGCAACTACTGCGATTAATGTTAAAATACTTTTTTTCATTTGTTTTTTTTTGTTAAAAATTATGTTAAATCAATGCAAACTTACAAAAAAGTTTTTAATCAAACAATTTTATAAAAAAAACCACGTCATTGACGTGGTTTTAAATTCAAATATTTCAAATAATTAGAATTTATAAGACAAGCCTAAAGAAATATTAGACATGTTTAAACCTAATTCAGTTGTGCTTTCAGCATCTCCACCATCAGGAGTAACAGAAGTGTAATTCAAAGCAGCAACATCAGCCGTTAAAGAAAAATGGTTAGATACAAAATATCTAACTCCATATCCTAAACTCAACGAAGTAGCTTTGTAATCAAATAGAATTGGACCCATCATAGGATCATCATATATATCTGTTCCAGAACCAGTTGCTAAAGATAAACTAACATGAGAAGAGAATTGATTCTTAGCATTAAAGTTGTAAGCAGCACCTATTCCAAATAAACTTGATTTTACATCACCATTTTTAGCTGTAAAAAAACCAGCTTCCAACGAAATGTTATCTGTTAAAAAATAACCAACAGATGGAGCAAATTCAGTAGCAGTGTCTGAACCACTAACTGATGAACTTTTACTACTTAAAGAACCTGTTACATAAACATCTCCTTTAGCTAAACCCATACCAGAATCTTTTTTGTCTTGTGCATTAGCAAAGCTAATTGCGAAAACTGCAGCAGCAGTTAAAATAATTTTTTTCATTTTTGTTTTTGTTTAAAATTAATTAAGCAAATCTATAAATTTATGTTAATACACTATTTCCTACTTAAAATCAGTTGTTAACAATTTTATTAACAATGCGCTATTTCAAACGTAATAGTAACTCTTAAACTGTTGAAAACAAGTTAATAAACCAATGATTTATCCATGGTGTGAATTCAAACAAAAATCATGAATTAAATAAAAAAGTCTTTCAAATATGCAATTATCTGTTAGAATTCTTATTTTTACTAAAAAAATACAATGAAAATTATCATCATCAACGGACCAAATCTTAATCTTTTAGGAAAAAGAGAGCCAGAAATTTATGGAAATCAAACTTTTGATGCTTATTTTGATGAATTAAAAGCTAAATTCCCACAAATAGAGCTTACTTATTTTCAAAGTAATATAGAAGGAGAGTTAATTTCTAAAATTCAGGAAGTTGGTTTTACGTATGATGGTATTGTTTTAAATGCTGCTGCATATACACATACTTCAATTGGAATTGGCGATGCAGTAAAAGCAATTTCTACTCCTATTATAGAGGTTCATATCTCAAATACTTTTTCTAGAGAAACTTTTCGTCATCAATCCTATATTTCTCCAAATGCAAAAGGTGTAATTATCGGGTTTGGAATGAAGAGTTATGAATTGGCTTTACAGTCTTTTTTATAGTTTATAGAAATTGTGGATTCCTGTGGGATAAAAAATCCGTAACAATTATATCATACATTCGTCGTTACTATACAAACCAATACTTACTATGAAAAAAATATTCTTGATCTTATTATTTGCCTC
>CANINJ010000057.1 GCA_947468985.1 Bacteroidota bacterium | reverse complement strand
TTTTAATTGTTCAGACATGCTGATAAAAAATTTGTATTCTGTATTTTCTCGAGTTTCTTAATGCGAAAGAAAACAACAGAAGTTGTTTGTTTGATTTTTTATTACCCAAAGGAAACTCCTATTCACCAAAAGGTGTGCAAAAGTAATTCTTTTTTCTGTATCCACAAAGTTTTTTCCACAAAACTAAAGAGCTAATTATCAATACTATAAATAAATAGAATTTGGAGCGAATTGTCCTCACGTATTTAGGAATTGCTATTGCAAAAATGCGGGTGCAATTCGCTCTAAAAAAAGAAATATTTATAAAAAAGAAACCCGCCTTGCTATGAATCAATGCGGGCTTTAGTATTCTAAAGGTAATGAAAACTATTGATTTGTAGGTTCTGGTGCTTTTTTCACATTGACGAATAATTCTTGTGAAGTTTCGTCCAGATCCATATAAATCTCGTCTCCAGAAGTGATTTTACTGGTAATGATTTCCTCTGCCAGAGCGTCTTCAACGTATTTTTGAATGGCTCTTTTTAGTGGTCTGGCACCAAACTGTTTGTCAAATCCTTTTTCGGCAATGAACGCTTTGGCGCTATCTGATAAATTAAGGTTGTAACCCAATTCTTTAACCCTTGCGTATAATTTCTTCAATTCGATTTCGATAATCAAATCAATATCGTGTTTTTCTAAGGCATTGAAAACAATTACATCGTCAATTCTGTTAAGAAATTCGGGAGCAAATGCTTTTTTAAGTGCGTTTTCAATGATACTTTTAGAATTGTCATCGGCTTGCGAAATTTTAGCAGCAGTTCCAAAACCAACGCCTTGACCGAAATCTTTCAGTTGGCGTGCACCAATATTAGAAGTCATAATGATAATCGTGTTTTTAAAATCGATTTTGCGACCCAAACTATCTGTTAAATAGCCGTCATCTAAAACTTGCAACATCATATTGAAAACATCAGGATGCGCTTTTTCGATTTCATCTAATAATACGACGCAATAAGGTTTTCTTCTTACTTTTTCGGTTAATTGTCCGCCTTCTTCATAACCAACATATCCTGGAGGCGCTCCAACCAATCTTGAAATCGCGAATTTTTCCATGTATTCACTCATATCAATTCGTACTAAAGCATCTTCAGAATCGAATAATTCTTTGGCTAAAACTTTGGCTAATTGTGTTTTTCCAACACCCGTTTGTCCCAAGAAAATGAAGGAACCAATTGGTCGGTTTGGGTCTTTCAATCCCGCACGATTACGTTGAATAGAACGAGCGATTTTCATTACCGCTTCATTTTGTCCAACTACCTTATCTTGAATAAGTTCAGGAAGTTTAGCTAACTTATTACTTTCGGTTTGTGCAATACGATTTACAGGGATTCCTGTCATCATAGAAACTACATCTGCGACATTGTCTTCGGTAACTAAAATACGATTGTTTTTGGCATCTTCTTCCCATTGTTCTTGGGCAATTGCCAAATCTTTTTCGATGCGTTTTTCATCATCACGAAGTTTTGCGGCTTCTTCATATTTCTGTCTTTTAACTACAGAATTTTTGAGTTCACGAACTTCTTCCAATTGACGTTCCAATTCCAAAATTTGTTTTGGCACTTCAATATTGGTAATGTGCACACGAGAACCTGCTTCGTCAAGCGCATCAATGGCTTTGTCTGGAAGGAAACGCTCCGACATGTATCGGTTTGTTAATTTCACACACGCCTCAATTGCTTCGTCTGTATAAGTTACGTTATGATGGTCTTCGTATTTATTTTTGATATTATTTAATATGGTAATCGTTTCTTCAACAGAAGTTGGTTCGACGATTATCTTTTGGAAACGGCGCTCTAAAGCACCATCTTTTTCAATATATTGTCGGTATTCGTCTAATGTTGTAGCTCCAATACATTGGATTTCACCACGGGCAAGTGCGGGTTTAAACATATTGGAAGCATCCAAAGAACCCGTTGCTCCGCCGGCACCAACAATAGTGTGAATTTCATCAATGAAAAGAATAATATCGTCATTCTTTTCCAATTCATTCATTACCGCTTTCATTCGTTCTTCAAACTGTCCGCGGTATTTTGTTCCTGCAACAAGGCTAGCTAAATCAAGGGTTACAACACGTTTGTTAAACAAAATTCGAGAGACTTTCTTTTGGATAATTCGCAAAGCAAGACCTTCTGCAATAGCAGATTTTCCCACTCCAGGTTCTCCAATTAGCAATGGATTGTTCTTTTTACGTCGGCTCAAAATTTGAGAAACACGCTCAATTTCTTTTTCACGACCCACTACAGGATCTAATTTTCCTTCTTCGGCCATTTCTGTTAAATCTCTCCCAAAATTATCTAAAACAGGGGTTTTGGATTTTTTGTTTGATTTATTGGCGGGATTATTAAAACTATCGCCTTTTAGACTGTCATCTTGTCCTGAATCTTCATTATAAGATTCGGCTCTTGGTAAATTTTCTAAGAATTCACCTTCAATATTATTTGGTGTCATATTTAGATATTGTTCTTTAGCTGTGTCATAATCAATTTTTAACTTGTTAAGCAGCTTGGTTGTTGGATCATTCTCATTTCGAAGTATGCACAAAAGTAAATGTGCAGTACTAATTAAGGTGCTTTGAAACACTTTAGCCTCAAGAAAAGTTGTCTTTAATGCTCTTTCCGCTTGACGGGTAAGATGTAAATTTTTCTTTTCATTGTTGAATTCATTCCTTGGATTGGCGGGACTTAGGATTTCTACTTTTCTACGTAAAAAATCCAAATCAATTGATAAATTATTCAAAATATCAATGGCTGTTCCGTTGCCATCTCTCAAGATACCGAGCATTAAGTGTTCTGTTCCAATGAAGTCGTGACCTAAACGAAAGGCTTCTTCTTTACTGTACGTTATTACATCTTTTACCCTTGGTGAAAAATTATCATCCATATTATTCTTATTGCTTATTGTAAATTTAGTGAATATTTGTAATAAATACAAAAATCATACCTACTATGTAAGTAATGTCAGCTAAATGACAAAAAAATATCTTATAATGAAAGAGAAATGGGGAATTAATTTATCAACTGTGTTGGCTGATAAATTTGTTAATAAATCATCGAAATTTATGTGCGAATTAGTGTTAAAAATATTTTATAAAGACTATATTAGCAAGATTTTTTGAAACAAAATAATTTTTAATATAACTATATAATATGTCTGACGGAGAAAAGTTAATTCCTATTAACATAGAAGATGAAATGAAATCAGCTTACATCGATTATTCGATGTCGGTAATTGTATCACGAGCACTTCCAGATGTTAGAGACGGTTTGAAACCAGTACATCGAAGAGTGCTTTTTGGAATGCACGAATTGGGGATTACCTCAAAATCTGCCCATAAAAAATCTGCAAGAATTGTAGGAGAAGTTTTAGGAAAGTACCATCCACACGGAGATACTTCTGTTTATGATGCGATGGTTCGTATGGCTCAAGAATGGAGTATGCGTTATCTTTTAGTTGACGGACAGGGTAACTTTGGTTCTGTTGACGGCGATAGTCCTGCAGCAATGCGTTATACTGAAGCGAGAATGCGTAAGATTTCGGAAGAAATTATGGCAGATATCGAAAAAGAAACCGTTGATTTTCAATTAAATTTTGATGATACTTTATATGAGCCAAAAGTAATGCCTACACGAGTTCCAACTTTGTTGATAAATGGAGCTACGGGAATTGCTGTTGGTATGGCTACTAATATGCCACCTCACAATTTAACGGAAGTTATCAATGGAACGTTGGCGTATTTAGACAATACTGACATTGAAATTGACGAATTGATGAATCATATTAAAGCCCCAGATTTTCCAACTGGAGGAATAATTTATGGTTACGAAGGTGTTCGTGAAGCATTTAAAACAGGTCGTGGAAGAATTGTAATGAGAGCTAAAGTTAACTTTGAAGAGGTTGACGGAAGAGAATCGATCATTGTAACAGAAATTCCATATCAGGTGAATAAAGCCGATATGATTAAGAGAACGGCTGATTTAGTTAATGATAAAAAAATTGAAGGTATTGCGAATATCCGTGATGAATCGGATAGAAACGGAATGCGAATTGTATATATATTAAAGAGAGATGCTACGCCAAACGTAGTTTTGAATACACTTTATAAATTCACACAATTACAATCTTCTTTTAGTGTAAATAATATTGCCTTGGTGAAAGGGCGTCCGCAAATGTTGAATTTGAAGGATATGATTCACTATTTCATTGAGCACCGTCATGAAGTTGTAGTTCGTAGAACTCAATTTGAATTGCGTAAAGCTGAAGAAAGAGCACATATTTTAGAAGGATTAATTATTGCTTCCGATAATATTGACGAAGTAATTGCTTTAATCCGTAGTTCAAAAAACACAGAAGAAGCAAGAGAAAAATTAGTTGAAAGATTCAAATTATCAGATATTCAATCTCGTGCAATCGTAGAAATGCGTTTGCGTCAGTTAACAGGTCTTGAACAAGACAAGTTGAGAGCGGAATATGATGAATTGATGAAATTGATTGGACACTTGAAAGAGTTATTGGCAGATGTTAATTTAAGAACCGATTTAATTAAAGAAGAACTTGTTGAAATTCGTGATAAATATGGAGATGCTCGTCGTTCTGTAATTGAATATTCTGGTGGCGATGTAAGTATTGAAGATTTAATTGCCGATGAGAATGTAGTAATTACGATTTCTCACGCTGGTTATATTAAACGTACCAATCTTACAGAATACAAAACACAAAATAGAGGAGGAGTTGGGCAAAAAAGTGCGGGAACAAGAGATTTAGATTTCTTAGAACACATGTTTGTGGCAACAAATCACCAATATATGATGTTCTTCACTCAAAAAGGAAAATGTTTCTGGATGCGTGTTTATGAAATTCCAGAAGGAAGTAAAACCGCAAAAGGACGTGCTTTACAAAACTTAATCAACATTGAAAGTGATGATAAAGTGAAAGCATTTATTTGTACACAAGATCTAAAAGATAAAGAATATACAAATAGCCACAACCTTATAATGGTGACTAAGAAAGGTCAAGTTAAGAAAACGTCACTTGATAAATATTCTAAACCACGTGTGAACGGAGTTGCCGCAATTACTATTAAAGAAGGCGATGAATTATTGGAAGCAAAATTAACAGATGGAAACAGTCAAATTATGATTGCGGTTAAATCTGGTAAAATGGTTCGTTTTGAAGAAAGCAAAACCCGTCCAATGGGAAGAACAGCTTCTGGAGTTCGTGGAATTACATTAAGAGATGAATCTGACGAAGTAATCGGAATGGTTTCTGTGAATGATATGAGTAGTGAAATACTTGTTGTTGCAGAAAATGGTTATGGAAAACGTTCAAGTATTGACGAATATAGAATTACCAACCGTGGTGGAAAAGGGGTGAAAACGCTAAATATCACGGAAAAAACAGGTAAATTAATTTCTATTAACGCTGTAACTGATGCAGATGATTTAATGATTATCAACAAATCTGGATTGACAATTAGAATGGCAGTTGAGGATTTGAGAGTAATGGGACGTGCAACACAAGGTGTGAAACTAATCAACATTAAAGGAAATGATTCCATCGCCGCTGTAACTAAAGTTATGAAAGACGATGTAGTTGAAGAAGTTCTTGATGAAGATGGAAATGTTATTGAAGTAGAAGCTATCGAAAGAGTGAAACCAGTTTTGGAAGTTCTTGAAGATGAAGAAGGCGCTACTGATGACGATGACGACGACGATGATGAAGTTTCTGAAGACGACGATGCGGATTCTGACGATGAATCTGACGACGATAACGAAGAATAATTAATATTAAAATTTGAATTATGAAAAGTAAATTAATACTACTTGTATTAGCAATGATGGTTTCTGTAGCGACTTTTGCTCAAAAAGACGAGTTAAAAACGCTTAAAAAAATATATGCAAAAGAGAAAACTTCTGATGCAGATATTGCGGAATATAAAGCAACTTTATCAAAAGCAGAAACTTTAGTTGTCAGTTCTACAGAGGACGACAAAGTTTATTTTGGATTTTATAAAGCTATGTCACCAGTTTTGGAATTGAATTTGGTTATGTCAAAGCCAGAAAACATCACTAATGCAGGCTTAATATTGAATTATCTAACAGTTGAAAATGTAAATCAATTGGTAGTAAACTTAAATGCTACTTTGGCTTTTGAAAAAAAATCAGGAAAACAAGTTTACACTAAAAAAATCGAAGAAACGATAACTTCATTCAAACCAATGTTAGTTAATTTTGCAGTAGCATTAGCTAATGAATCTAAGTTTAAGGAAGCAGCTGTTATTTTGCATTCCATTTTTGAGTTGGATAAAAAGGATACCGAAAAATTATATTATGCTGCAAGTTATGCTGTTAACTCAAAAGATTATGTTTTGGCATTGCAATATTATCAAGAATTAAAAGCCTTAAATTATACTGGAGAAGGAATTATTTATTATGCTACAAATAAAGAAAGTCAAAAAGAAGAGTCTTTTAATTCTAAACAAGAAAGAGACATTTATGTAAAAGGTGGAACACACGAAAAACCACGTGATGAAAATATTCCTTCAAAAAGACCTGAAATTTTCAAAAACATTGCCTTGATTTTAGTAGAATTAGGAAAATCAGATGAAGCAAAAGCTGCAATTCAAGAGGCTCGTAAAGAAAGTCCTGAAGACGTGTCTTTAATTATTACTGAATCTGATGTGTATTTGAAAGCAAATGATATGGTAACTTACAAAAGATTGATTTCTGAAGCATTGGAAAAAAATCCTAATAATGCTGATTTAGTTTTCAATTTAGGCGTTATCAGTTACAATAATAAGGAATTTGTAGATGCCGAGAAATACTATTTAAAAGCTATTGAAATCAATTCAAAATATACCAATGCCTATTTGAATCTTGCGATTTTGAAATTAGATTCTGAAAAATCATTGATTGAAAAAATGAATAAGTTGGGGACTTCCCCAGCTGAAATGAAGAAATATGATGTTTTGAAAAAGCAAAGAGAAGATGTTTATAAAAGTGCTATTCCTTATTTAGAAAAAGTAACTGAATTAGACTCAGAAAACGTTGAAGCAATCAAAACTCTTATTGGGGTTTATAATGCGCTTGAAATGACTGATAAAGCAAAGCCGTTGAAAGAGAAATTGAAAAAGTAAACTTCAAATAGCAATTGTTTTTAATATAAAATACCCCCAAAAGCTTGACGCTATTTGGGGGTATTTTATATTAATAAAAGTAAATGAACAACTATTATTTTCTTGTCAAAACTTTTTCTACTGCTGCAACAATCGCTTGATTGTTCAACTTGTATTTATCCATTAATTGTGCTGGAGTTCCGCTTTCGCCAAATGAATCTTGAACAGCAACAAATTCTTGTGGTGCAGGTTGGTTTAAAGATAAAACTCTTGCAATACTTTCGCCAAGACCACCCAAAATATTATGTTCTTCGGCAGTTACGATGCATTTTGTTTTGGCTAATGATTTTAAAATAGCCGATTCATCTAACGGTTTAATTGTATGAATATTGATAACTTCTGCTGAAATTCCTTTTGCTTCTAATGCTTCCGCTGCCAATAAAGTTTCCCAAACTAAATGTCCCGTTGCAACAATAGTTACGTCCGTTCCTTCGTTTAAAATAATTGCTTTTCCAATTTCAAATGGCTCGTCAGACGGCATAAAATTTGGCACAACTGGGCGTCCAAAACGCAAGTAAACTGGTCCGTGATGTTTTGCAATTGCTAATGTAGCTGCTTTGGTTTGGTTGTAATCACAAGTATTGATTACGGTCATTCCTGGTAACATTTTCATTAATCCGATGTCTTCTAAAATTTGGTGGGTTGCACCATCTTCACCAAGAGTTAATCCTGCGTGTGAAGCACAAATCTTTACATTTTTATCAGAATACGCTACCGATTGACGAATTTGATCGTAAACTCTTCCAGTAGAAAAGTTAGCAAAAGTTCCTGTAAATGGAATTTTTCCGCCAATAGTTAATCCAGCTGCAATTCCAATCATATTCGCTTCTGCAATTCCGATTTGAAAAAAACGCTCTGGGTGATTTTTCTTAAAATCATCAAATTTTAAGGATCCAATTAAATCGGCGCAAAGTGCAACAACTTTTTCATTGGTTTGTCCTAATTCTGTCATTCCTGCTCCAAAACCAGAACGGGTATCTTTACTTCCTGTATTTGTATATTTTTTCATTTTTCTTAATTGAATGATTTAATAGTCGCTTTCTCCTTCAGTATAATTTTGAGCTAAAGCAGTTTCTAATTGTGCATCATTTGGAGCTTTTCCGTGCCAAGCGTGACTGTACATCATAAAATCAACACCATTACCCATTTCAGTATGTAACAAAACGCAAACAGGTTTTCCTTTTCCAGTTCTTGATTTCGCATCATTCATTCCTGCAATAATTGCCTCAATATTATTTCCTTCTTTAATTTCTAATACTTCCCAATCAAAAGCTTCAAATTTGGCACGAATACTTCCCATTGCCAATACTTCATCTGTTGTTCCGTCAATTTGCTTTCCGTTGAGGTCGATTGTAGCAATTAAATTATCTACTTTTTTTGCTGAGGCATACATAATTGCTTCCCAGTTTTGACCTTCTTGCAATTCCCCATCTCCATGAAGTGTATAAATAATGTGGTTGTCCCCATTTAGTTTTTTAGCTTGAGCAGCTCCAATTCCCACAGATAATCCTTGTCCTAATGAACCCGAAGCAATTCGCACTCCTGGTAAATTATCGTGAGTTGTTGGATGTCCTTGTAACCTTGAATTAATCAATCGGAAAGTAGCCAATTCGGCAACTGGGAAATAGCCGCTTCGTGCTAAAACGCTATAGAAAACAGGAGAAATATGTCCGTTGGAAAGGAAGAATAAATCTTCTCCAATTCCGTCCATATCAAATCCCTCATTTCGATTCATAATGTTTTGATACAAGGCTACTAAAAATTCTGTGCAACCAAGAGAACCTCCCGGATGACCTGAATTTACTGCGTGAACCATTCGAAGAATGTCTCTTCTAACTTGGATCGTTAAATCATTTAATTGTTGTGTGTTGGGCTTCATTGTGTAAGTTAAAGTTAAACTGCCACAAAGATAATCAGATAATTGGATTTACAGATTATAAGATTGCACGATTTATTAACTTATTTTTAATAATTTAAATTAGTTATAAAGTACTAAAATTCATAAGTTAATAGACTTAATTAAACCTCGATTTTTATTTGATTTTTCAATAAATCTTCAAAAGTTTCCCGTTCGCGAATTATGATTCCTTTTCCATCTTTCCATAAAACCTCTGCTGGCTTGTATCTAGAGTTGTAATTGGAAGCCATTGAAAAACAATACGCACCAGCATTTCTAAAACATAATAGATCACTTTCTTTGATTTCTGAAATTCTGCGGTTGTTGGCGAAGGTGTCGGTTTCACAAATATATCCTACAACAGTATAAAAACGTTCTTTCCCTTTTGGGTTTGAAATATTTTCGATTTGGTGTTGCGAACCGTATAACATTGGACGAATCAAGTGATTGAAACCGCTGTCAATTCCAGCAAAAACCGTTGAAGTAGTTTGTTTCACCACATTTACTTTCGCTAAAAAGTATCCCGCTTCACTTACTAAAAACTTACCTGGCTCAAATGCCAATGTTAATTCTCTTCCGTAT